>DATEMM010000313.1:0-13818 GCA_035275605.1 Pyrinomonadaceae bacterium | reverse complement strand
CAACCGGGCCAGTCCGAAATTCTTCCCCGGCTGCGACGCCCTCCAAGGGGCCACGATCACCGCCGCGCTGCAACGCAGCCTCTTTCCTTTCGAGACGGCACAACTCCTTGAGCGCGCCGCGCGCATCACGGACGAGCACTGCTGGAAGGTGCTCGGCTACGGCGAAAAATGTTTCGGGGAGAAAATCAACTGGCTCGCCGATCCACTCTCCGGCGCGAAGTGGCCGACGGACTACCACGCGGACTTACAGCTTTTCCGCGGTGACGGCTCAGACGCGCGCGTCCTGTGGGAAGTAAATCGCCTGGGGCATCTTCTCACGCTCGCTCGCGCCCACATTGTGACGGGCGATGAGAGGTTCGCCGCGGAAGTCTTCAGCGAGCTGCAAGGGTGGCGGGATCAGAATCCGCTCGGGCACGGTCCCAACTGGGCCTGCGCGATGGAGGTGGCGCTGCGCGCGATGAACCTGCTCGCGGTCTTTGAGCTGCTGCGCCGCTCTGCGCATCTTAACGAAGAGACGCTCCCACCCCTCCTGCAAACCTTCGACCAGCACGGCGCGCACATTCGGCGCAACCTGGAATTCTCTTACATTACGACGAGCAATCATTATCTTTCGGACGTGGTCGGCCTCTTCTGGCTGGGGTTGATGCTGCCGGAATTAGAGGCCGCTGAGGAGTGGCGCGAGTTCGGTCTCCGCGAGACTTTGCGCGAGATGGAGAAGCAGGTGCTCGCGGACGGCGCGGACGCGGAAGCCTCCACGGGTTATCACCGTCTGGTGCTGGAGCTCTTCCTCTACACGTTCACGCTCGCGCGCGCCAACCAGGTAGAGGTCGGCGAAAAATACTGGCACAAGCTCTGCGCGATGCTCGATTACGCGTGCGCTTACCTGCGCCCTGACGGGCGCGCGCCGCTCATAGGCGACACGGACAGCGGGCAAATCCTGCCGCTCACGCCTCGCGGCGCGGACGACCACGCCTACGTGCTGGCGCTTGGCGCGGCGCTCTTTAACGAGCCGCACTTCAAGGCCGCGGCTCATGGGCACATGTCGGAAGAGCTGCTCTGGGTTCTGGGCGAGGAGGGCGTGCGCGCCTTCCAGGCGTTGCCCGAGACCGCTGAAGAGTCTGGCTCGCAAGCTTTCACGGAAGCTGGCACATATGTCCTGCGAGACCGTGACCTCTACCTTCACTTCAACGCATCGGGCAGCGGATTGAGGGGGCGCGGCTCGCACGGCCATAACGACGCGCTGAGCCTG
This sequence comes from Pyrinomonadaceae bacterium, assembly GCA_035275605.1. Taxonomy (GTDB): domain Bacteria; phylum Acidobacteriota; class Blastocatellia; order Pyrinomonadales; family Pyrinomonadaceae; genus QHXM01. The sequence continues at coordinate 12,569 of DATEMM010000313.1, read as the reverse complement.
GAGGTGAGCGCCTGCGGCACCAGCTTCATCGTCGATCCGGGGACCTACGTTTACTCCGCGGATTTGGAGGAGCGACACAAGTTTCGCTCGACGGCTTATCATTCGACGGTCGAAGTTGACGGCGCGGAGCAGAATACGACCGCGCGTTCGCTCCCATTTGTCATCGGCGACGAAGCCCACCCGCGCGTCCTGCGCTGGGAAAGCGGACCGGAGCGTGACATTATCGTCGCGGAGCACGACGGCTACAAAAGACTGGCGGGTGGCGTCACGCACCGCCGCAGCGTGAGTTTCGACAAGAAGAAGCGGCTCTGGGTGATAGAAGATTCGTTCGCGGGCACGGGCGAGCACGCCTTTCGTTTTCGCTTTCACTTCGCGGAAGGGCTCGAAACGTGTGTGATGGATTCCGGCGGCGCGCTGGCGTGCGATAAGATGACGGGGGCGCGCCTCGTCGTCGCCCCGCTCGACTTAGAGGCCGCGCCCGAGTTCGAGCCGCGTTTCATCTCGCGCGACTACGGCGCGAAGAGCGAGAGCGTTTCCGCCTGCTGGACTGTGCGGGCCGCGGCCCCCTGCCGTTACCGCTGGGCCATCGTCCCGGCATGCAAGGGGGAGGAATTCGCGACTTTAGATTTTTGATTTGCGATTGGATAAGGACAAGAAATTTAAATTCAAAAGTCTTTAGTCCCTATCCAATCAAAAATTCGCGAATCAAAAATCAAAAATAACCTATGTGTGGAATCTGTGGAGTCTGGGAGTACGGGGCGGCCGAGGGGCGCGTCGAGCGAGACGTGATCGAGCGTATGCGCGACGTGATGCCGCACCGCGGGCCGGACGACGCGGGCGACCTTCTCTTCGACGGAGGGCGCGGGGGCCTTGGCTTTCGCCGCCTCTCCATCATCGATCTGTCCGAGGCCGGGCACCAGCCCATGCACGGCTGCACGGAAGGGGTCTGGCTCGTCTTCAACGGCGAGATTTATAATCACGCCGAGCTTCGCCAGGGCCTTGAAGAGCGCGGCCACGTCTACAGCTCGCGCACGGATTCCGAAACCATTCTGCACCTGTACGAAGAGCGCGGCCTGGATTTCGTCCACGACCTGGAAGGCGACTACGGCATCTGCATCTGGGACGCAAAGCGCGAGCAACTGGTGCTCGTGCGCGACCGCATCGGCGTCAAGCCGCTCTACTTCTACCACGCGGGCGGGCGCTTCATCTTCGCTTCCGAAATCAAGGCCATCTTACAGCACCCAGCCGTGACGCCGGACGTGGACGAAGACGCGCTCTACCACTACCTGACTTTTCTGACCACGCCCGCGCCCGGCAGCCTCTTCCGCGACATACAGAAAATTCCTGCCGGGCACATGCTCACTGTCTCGCGCGACGGGACCCTCAAGCTCAAACAGTACTGGGACGCGCTGCCGCCGGAGCGTTCAGAAGCACGAAGCGAAGAGGAGCACAAAGAGGAAATCCTGCGCCTGCTCAGGGAGTCCATCAGGAAGCGCATGATGTCGGACGTGCCGTTCGGGGTCTTCCTCTCGGGCGGGGTTGACTCTTCGGCCAACGTCGCGCTGATGTCCGAGCAGATGTCCAGGCCCGTCGAGACTTTTACTGTGGGTTTTAGCGACGCCGAATATCTGAACGAGCTGGATTCGGCTCGGCGCATCGCTCGTGACTTCCACACGAATCATCACGAGGTCATCATCTCTGAAGAAGAGATGCAGAAGTTTCTTCCGGACCTGATCTTCCACCAGGATGAGCCGATTGCCGACCCGGTCTGCGTGCCGCTCTACTACGTCTCGAAACTGGCACGCGATTCCGGCACCATCGTCGTGCAGGTCGGTGAGGGCGCGGACGAGATTTTCAGCGGCTATGAGAACTACGTCCGTCACCTGCTGATTTACGAAAAATTCTGGCGGCGGGCAGAGCGCGTCCCGCGCAGCCTGCGCCGGGCCGCCAGCGCCGTCATCCGCCCCGCCCTCGAAGCCACAGGGAGAAAGCGCGCGGCCATTGAGCTGATTCGACGCCTCGGTGCGGACGAGCCGCTTTTCTGGGGAGGCGTTTCGGTTTACGACGAGACGTTCAAGCCGCGCGTCCTCTCGCAGAGGATGCGCGAACGCATGAGCGGCCGCTCGTCGCTCGAAGTCGTCGGCTCGTACCTCAATCACATAGAGGAGGTGCGGCCGGAATCCGACTTCCTCTCACGCATGACCTACCTGGAGCTAAAGCTCAGATTGCCGGAGCTTCTCTTGATGCGTGTGGACAAGATTACGATGGCGACGTCCGTGGAGGCGCGCGTGCCGTTTCTGGATCATCATCTGGTCGAGTATGCGCTCTCGGTCCCGCGCGAATTCAAGGTCGAGGGCCGCAGCGGCAAGCACATTCTCAAACGCGCGCTCGAAGAGATTCTGCCGTCAGATTTGCTCTACAGCCGCAAGCGTGGTTTTGGCGCGCCCGTGCGCGAGTGGTTCAGGAACGGGCTGGGCGGCTGGCTCGATTCGCACCTGCTCAATTCCACCATGCGGCAGCGAGACTTTTTCGACTACAAGTTCATCGCGCGTCTTCTGGACGAGCACCGGCGCGGCGCGCAGGAGTGGGGCTTTCATCTCTGGGCCCTGCTTAACCTCAGCCTCTGGTACGAGCGCTGGATCGAGCGTTCCTGAAAGGACGCGAAGCAGAGAGATAGCCAAGAGCTGGATGGAAAACGCTAAAGAGTGAGTCAGCAGACGGAAAAAGTGTCAGCCATCACGGAAGACTCTTCGCGTCCACGCGCAACTTCGTCCACGCGTCCTGATTCCTCACGTCGTCGCTTCTCCACGCACGTCGCCTGGACGCTCTTTGCGCGCGTCCTGATGACGATCAACAGCATCATTGCCGGAATCATCGTCGCGCGCTGGCTCGGAGCCGAAGGGCTAGGACAGTTGACCGTCATCAACGTGGCGGTCGCTACCATCGTCCAATTGGGGAGCGCGGGCCTGCCCTCTGCCAACACCTATTTCATCGCGCAGGACAAGAGCCGTCTGCCGAGCGCCGCCGTCAATTCCCTCATCTTCGCGCTCACGGCAGGCGCAGTGCTCGCCCTCGGGCTGACGCTGCTGGCCGCTTGGCGACCCCTCTGGTTCGGCTTCGTCCCGCCGCGCCTGATAGGAATCGCGGCCCTCTCCATTCCGTTTCAACTCGTCACGCTGATCGCGCTCAACATCTTTCTGGCAGTCGGCCGCGTGGAGCGTTTCAATTTGCTGGACCTCGCCGGGCAATCCCTGGTGCTCGTCAACGCCTTCGTCGCGCTCGTCATCCTGAACGCGGGGCTATGGACGCTCGTCTCTCTGAACACGGCGGCGAGCATAGGCGTCGGGCTTCTGCTCGTCGTGCTGGTCGGAGCTTACGGTGTAGGGATGAAAGGGCGGTCGGGTTGGCATCCGGACCTGAAGCTCTTCGGGCGAATGATGCGTTACGGGATAAAGTTTCATCTTTCGATTCTGGCGGGGCTGCTGATTTTCCGCGCGGACATCTTCGTGGTCAACTATTTTCGCGGCGAGGCCGAGACGGGCGTCTACGGCGTGGCCTCGCAGGTGGCGATGATGCTGATGCTGCTGCCCGGCGTCATGGCCACGCTCCTGTTCCCGCGCGTCGCGGCGCAAAGGGATGAGACGGGCGCTCTTACCTGCGTCGTCACACGCCACGCCGCGTTCGTCATGCTGCTCGTCTCCGCGGCGACTGTGCCACTCAGCTTTCTCCTCCCGATTCTTTACGGCCAGGCGTTCGCGGACGCCGGCCCGCAGCTTTTAATCCTGCTGCCGGGCGTCTACCTGGTCGGGATAGAATCGGTGATGGTTCAGCACTTCAACGCAACGGGACTGCCCCTGATGATTCCGCTTTTCTGGGTTGCGACGCTTCTTGTCAACATCGCTTTGACCCTGGCGCTTGTGCCAGGAATGGGGGCACGCGGGGCGGCGCTCGCGTCAACTATCAGCTACGCCCTGATCTTCTCCCTGGTGGCCGCGTATTTTCGCGCCCGCACGAAACGCAGCTTCTCCGAAACGCTGCTCCTGCGCGGGTCGGAGCTTCGCGCGTTGTTGAGGATGGGACGCCTCGGCGCATCTTCTTAAAAGAGCCTGATGAAGGAAAAGCACGACGCGCGAAGCAAGAAGCGCGGCGCACAAACAAAAGTCGTTCTGCTCGTCCTGAGCGGCGAAGCGAAATGGATGCGGCAGGCGCTGATGGAGCGCTACGAGCACGCGTCGATTGAAGAACTGCCGCGCGCCTTGATCGAATCGGGCGGGATGGCGCGCCGTCTGGAAGCGCTGCGCGCGCTTCGGCCAGACATCTTCGTCGTCGCGACCGAGCGGCTCGCCTGGCAGCGGGGCCAGAACGCTTTTCTACTCTTCGGCGCGCTCGCGGGGGCTCGGCGCACCGTCATCATGGACGCGCACAAAGGCTGGCGCGAGGAGGGGCGCGGTCGCAGCCTGTTCGTCGCGCCGGCCCGCCTGGCGCGCGAGGCGAGCGTGAGCGCGCAGGCGCTCCTTCGCGCCGCTCGCCGCTTGCGGCGGCTCGAACTGGCCGTCCGGCGCAAAGAGCACTTGCGCGCACGACCACTTGAGACATCTTCGGACGAGCGGGGCGCGGAGATAGTCTATGTGCGCGCGACTCCGGGGCCTGGCACACAGTTGGGCGGCGCGGCGAGCCACATCAACGGCTTCATCAACGCAGCCTTAAAACTGGGCGCGCGCATCTCGCTCCTGAGCAACGACCAGATAGCCGGGCTGGACGAAAATCGCGCCCCCTTGAAAATCATCTGGCCCAGGCCCATCGGCTCGACGCGCGCGGCGTTTGACATCTACAACAACCTGCTCTTTACGCACGAGGCGGCGCGGGAGATTGAAGAGCAGCGACCGGATTTCATCTATCAGCGCTACAGCCGTTTCACCTGGGCCGGAGTGGAAGCGAGTCTGCGGTCTGGGCGGCCCCTCTTTCTCGAATACAACGGGTCGGAGGTTTGGGTCGGGCGCTACTGGGACCGTGTCGGGAGCCTCGGCCTGCTCGAACGCTACGAGCGTCTGAACCTGAGAGCGGCCGCGCGCGTCTTCGTCGTCTCCGAGGTCGAGCGGCAGAATCTACTCGCCGCCGGGGTCGAGGATGAAAAGATCGTGGTCAACCCGAACGGGGTGGACGCGGAGCATTTTCGGCCCGGCATAGGGGGCGAGCAGGTAAGGCGCGAACTGGGGATTGAACGAGACGAAACGCTCGTCGGCTTTGTAGGGACGTTCGGCCCCTGGCACGGCGTCGTGGCGCTCGCGGAAGCTATCAAGCTGATGCCTGAGAGTGCTCGCGTGCGCTTTTTGATGGTCGGAAGCGGCGTGCTGCGTGGTGAGGTCGAGCGCATCCTGCATGAAGCGAACGCCGAGGATAGAGTGATTTTGACGGGCGCGGTCGAGCACGGGCGCGTGCCGGCGCTCCTTGACGCGTGCGACGTGCTGGCCTCGCCGCACGTTCCATTGGAGGACGGGAGCGCGTTCTTCGGCTCGCCGACGAAGCTTTTTGAGTACATGGCGATGGGCCGCGGGATAGTCGCCAGCCGTTTGGGCCAGATTGGCGACGTGCTTGAGGACGAAGAGACGGCGCTGCTTGTAAAGCCGGGAGATGCGCAGGAGTTGAGCCGGGCCATCCTGCGCCTGGTCGAATCGCCGGACCTGCGCGAGCGGCTAGGCCGGGCTGCGCGCCGCGAGGCCATCGCCCGGCACACCTGGACGCATAATGCACAGCGCGTGCTGGATGCTTATCATGCCTGGGGTAAAACAACCACAGAGACACAGAGACTCAGAGAGGAACTCAGGAAATGAAATAATGAAAACCATACCTTCTGCTATTTTATTTTCTTCTCCGTGTCTCTATGCCTTCAGTGGCTAATCTCTTTTTGGAAGGTGGCGTGTGAAAGCTGAGGACGAGCGCAGCCGGTTGGTGGCCGAGAAGCAGCACGCGCGCGAGCAGTGGTCGCAGGATCCCTGCGGCGCGCGCTACGGGGCGAAGTACGAATTCGCCACGCGTGAATTCTTCGACGAGGTCGAGCGGCACCGTTACCAGGAGTACGCGCCGTGGATGCCCGCGGTGATGGGCTTCGACCAGTTCAAGGGAAAGCGCTTGCTGGAAGTCGGCTGCGGGATGGGGACGGACCTCTTGCAGTTCGCGCGCGGCGGAGCCCTCTGCACGGGCGTTGACCTCACGCCGCGCTCGGTCGAGGTTTCCAGCCTGCATTTTGGGCTCTACGGCCTGCGCGCGGATTTCGTGCTGGCCGACGGCGAGCGCCTGCCCTTCGCCGACGGAAGTTTCGATGTCGTCTACTCCAACGGCGTGCTGCACCACACGCCGGACACCGTGCGCGCCGTTCGTGAACTCCAACGCGTGCTTAGCCCCGGAGGCATCGCGAAAGTAATGCTCTATCACCGCGACTCGCTCTACTACTGGACGGAGATAGTTCTTCATCGCGGCGTCCTGCGCGGCCACTTCCTGCGCGGCCACTCGCCGGAAGAGATCATGAGCCGCTACGTGGAATACTCCGAGCACGAGGCCAGGCCGCTCGTCAAAGTCTACAGCCGCCGGCAGGCGCGTAAACTTTTCGAGCCCTTCGGCGAAGTCAAAGTGGAAGTCGAGCAGATGATTCCGGAGGAACTAAGGTTCCTGCGCCCCTTAGTTTCGGAGAAGATGTTTCTGCGGCTTCGCCGAAGCGCCGGGTGGAACGTCATTATTACTGCGCGGAAATGAGTGCGGCGTGATATAAAGGGCGAAACATTCAATCAGGGAGGACTACAAGCGTGCGCTGGAGAGAAGGCCGCCGGAGCGATAACGTCGAAGACCGCCGGGGCATGTCCGGCCGTGGCCTGGCCATCGGGGGCCTCGGCTCGGTCGTCGTGCTCGTCGTAGCTTTCCTGCTTGGGATTGACCCACGCACTCTGCTGGGCGGCGGCGACACCAGTCCCGCGCCTGGCACACAGGTAACGCGGTCCGCCAACCCCGAAGAGGAGGAGCTTAAAGATTTCAGCTCGTCCGTCCTGGCCAGCACCGAAGACATCTGGGGCGAGATCATGCGGCAGCGTGGGCAGCAGTATCGCCCGCCGAAACTGGTGCTCTTCACGCGCCAGATCAGCTCCCCTTGCGGGCTTTCGAGTTCGGCGACCGGACCCTTTTACTGCCCCGGCGACCAGAAGGTCTACATAGACCTTTCGTTCTATAACGAGTTGAGATCGCGCCTTGGCGCTCCAGGCGATTTCGCGCAGGCCTACGTCATCGCGCACGAAGTCGGGCATCACATACAGAATCTGTTGGGGACGATGGACAAGGTGAACTCCATGCAGTCCCGTGCGAGCGAGCGCGAGGCCAATGACCTGTCCGTTCGGCTCGAATTGCAGGCGGATTTCTATGCCGGGGTCTGGGCGCGCTACGCCGAGCAAAGGGGCCTGCTCGAAGCCGGGGACATAGACGAGGCCCTGAACGCCGCCACGGCCATCGGCGACGACCGCCTGCAAAAGGAGGCACAAGGGTACGTTGTGCCAGACTCCTTCACGCACGGCACCTCACAGCAGCGGCAACGCTGGTTCCGGCGCGGCTTCGAGACGGGCGACCTACGCCAGGGCGACACCTTCAACATCAGAAGCCCGTAAGAATTGCTGAAAAGAGTGAATGATTTAGACTCCAAAGGGGTCAGAATGTGTTCGGCTCCTTTCCCAATCCGGTCGGCGCTCTAAGCTCATCCATTACCCCTTAAGCCCCTTCCTTGACACCCTTTCCGCGCGCCGTTATCATCTTCGTTTCCGTTTTGAGAGCGGAGCCTTGTCTATATGTTCGAGTCTTTATCCGACAAGCTGAAACGAACGCTGAAGAACCTGCGGGGCGAGGGCGTGTTGACGCCTGCGCACGTGGACGCGGCGCTGCGCGAGATTCGCTTGGCCCTCCTCGAAGCGGACGTTAACTACAAGGTCGCCAAGGATTTCATCTCCTCGGTCAAGGAGAAGGCCGAAGGGCAGCAGGTCTGGCAGGAGCTGAAACCCTCCGAGCAGGTCGTCAAAATAGTCTTCGACGAACTGGTCGAACTGTTGGGCGGTCAGTCCTCGCGCCTGGTCTTCACCAAAACGGTCCCGAACACGGTGATGATCGTCGGGCTGCAAGGCTCTGGCAAGACCACCTCGACGGGCAAGATCGCGCGCTGGCTGGCGAAGAATCAGGACCGCAAGCCTCTGCTCCTCTCGGTTGACGTTTATCGCCCAGCGGCCCGCGAGCAGTTGAAAGTCATCGCGCGCGCCACGGGCCAGTCGATCTTCGAGATGCCCGAGAGCAACGACCCCTTGACGCTCGTGCGTGAAGCACACAAGCACGCGCAGCAGACTGGCTACGACACGCTTCTGATAGACACGGCCGGGCGTCTGCACATTGACGACGAGTTGATGGAAGAGCTGGTGCGAATCAAGAGCGAGACGCGCCCCGTCGAGACCCTCTTCGTCGCGGATGCTATGACAGGGCAGGACGCGGTCAAGTCGGCGGAGGAGTTTCACCGGCGCGTAGGCATCACGGGCGTGGTGCTGACGAAGATGGACGGCGACGCGCGCGGCGGCGCGGCCCTCTCCATCAAGCAGGTGACGGGACAGCCCGTCAAGTTCGTCGGCGTCGGCGAAAAGTATGATGCGCTGGAGCCCTTCTACCCGGACCGAATCGCGCAGCGCATCCTAGGCATGGGCGACGTGCTCAGCCTGATCGAACAGGTGCAGACGAATATTGACCAGTCCGAGGCCGAGGGGCAGTTAAAGAAGCTCCAGAAGAACCAGTTCACGCTGGACGATTTTCGCAGCCAGCTCCGGCAGGTTAAAAAGCTCGGCTCCTTCTCAAAGATCATGAAGCTCCTTCCGGACCAATTGCTTGGCGGCATGGGCGTCCCGAACCTGGACGAAGAGCAGACCAAGCAGATGGAGAAGGAACTCAAGCGCACCGAGGCGATCATCGATTCGATGACGATGGAAGAGCGCCACGACCACAAGATTCTGAACGCGAAGCGGCGGCGTCGCATCGCGCTCGGGTCGGGGACGAACGTCTCGGACGTCAACGCTCTGATTAAGCAGTACACGGAGATGCGGCAGATGATGCGGCAGCTCTCGACTTCCGGGATGTTCGGCGGCAGCGGCCTCAAGGGCAAGCTGATGCGCCGGATGGCCGGAATCTCTGGAATGCCCGGCCTCGAAGGCATGGGCGACGGCGACGGCGACGGCCTGCCGGGCCTGCCCGCCGCAGGGCCGTCGCGCAAGAAGATCAGGAAGAAGCGGCGGAAAAAGAAGAGATGAGTTTTTAGTTTTCAGTTTTCAGCAGAAGCAAGTTGTCTTTAACCGAAAACTGAAAACTGGAAACTGAAAACTGTTACTTGGAGGATTGAGAATTGTTAGCAATCAGATTAATGAGAATGGGTGCGAAGAAGAGACCTTCGTACCGGATCGTGGTCAAGGAAAAGCTGTCGAAGCGCGACGGCGCGTACCTTGAGAGCATCGGGACTTACAATCCGATTGGCAAGGACGGCGAGATTCGCCTGGATGCCGAGCGCGCGCAGTACTGGATCGAGCGCGGCGCGCAGCCGACCGAAACGGTGCGCCGCCTGATTAAGGCCAACGCCAAAGCTCAAGCCCAAACTGAGACAGTCTAAAAGTCTGGAGTCTGAAGTCTCAGAGTCTGGAGTCAACTGGTCAAAAGCAATCTCTGTTTTTGACTCCTGACTCCAAGACTTCGAGACTCCAGACTTGATTCGGATTATGCGCGAAACCGTCGAGATGATTGTGAAGGCCCTGGTGGACGACACGGAGGCCGTGGACGTGCGCGAGGTCGAGCGCAAGGACACGCTGCTCATCGAGATTCGCGTCGCGCCCACGGACATGGGCAAGCTGATCGGGCGGCAGGGGAGGACGGTGCGTGCCATTCGCTCGCTGCTACACGCGGCGAGCGTCAAGCAGAATCGCCGCTACGTCCTAGACATCATCGAATGAGCGACCGCGAGCGGCCCGCCGCTGTGCCAGAAGCCGACCCGCCCGCCGGGGAGTTGGTCGCCGTGGCGCGGGCGGTTAAAACGAGGGGCCTGCGCGGCGAGATAGTCGCGGAGCTTTTGACGGACTTCCCCGAAAGATTCGAGGGGCTTGAAAAGTTAATCGCCGTTGCGCCCACGGGCGAGCGCAAATGGCTCGACCTCGAAGAGCACTGGTTTCACGGCGAGCGAATCGTGCTCAAATTCGCCGGGTACGATTCGATTGAGGAGGCCGCCGCGCTCGTCGGCTACGAGTTCGCTGTGACGGAGGCCGAGCGCGTCCCGCTCGCGGAAGACGAGTTCTACGATTGGGAGCTCAAGGGCTGCCGGGTCGAGACCGTCGAAGGCGAAGCCTTAGGCGTCGTGCGAGGGGTGATGAGAACGGGCGGCGTCGAGATGCTGGTGGTTGAAAACCCGGACGGTGCGCGCGAGCACCTGATCCCGCTCGCCGAAGAGATTTGCGTCGAGATAGACGTGGAGAACAGGCTCGTCCGCGTCGATCCGCCTGAAGGACTGTTGGAATTTTAGATTGCGGATTGCGGATTGCGGATTTGAAAAGCGCTCGTGTCGTTCTTAAATCCGCAACCCGCAATCCGAATTCCGCAATGCGATTTGACGTCATCACGATCTTTCCGGACTTCTTTCGCGGAGCGTTTGATTACGGGATCGTCAGGCGGGCGCAGAACGCGGGCCTGGTCGAGGTCAGAGCGCACGACCTGCGCGAATGGACTGAGGACAAGCATCGTCAGGTGGATGACCGCCCGTTCGGCGGCGGCGACGGGATGATCCTCAAGGCCGAACCGATCTTTGCAGCAGTCGAGAGTTTGACGGGGGCCGTTGAGCGCGACCATTACCCTGAAGGCACGCGCGTCGTGCTGCTCTCTCCCCAGGGGCGCGTCTTCACGCAGGCAGTCGCAAGAGAGTTGGCCGGGGCCGCTCACGTCGTCCTGATTTGCGGGCGCTACGAGGGCGTTGACGAGAGAGTCGCCGAGGCGCTCGTGACGGACGAAATCTCTATCGGGGATTACGTGCTGTCGGGCGGCGAGCCGGCGGCAAGCGTCATGGTGGACGCGGTCGTCAGGCTAATTCCGGGCGCGCTCGGCAACGAGACTTCCGCCGTCAACGAGTCCTTCTCGGAAGGGCTCCTGGATTACCCGCACTACACGCGCCCGCCGGAGTTTCGCGGGATGCGCGTGCCCGAAGTGCTCTTGACGGGCCACCACGCGGAGATAGCACGCTGGCGCGCCCGGCAAGCTTTGAAAAAGACCGAGCGCAACAGGCCGGACCTGTTGAAGTAATTGTGGATTGCAGATTGCGGATTTAAGAAAAGATTCTTCTTTTCAATCCGCAATCCGCAATCCACAATCCGAAATCTGATTAACGGAGTTAATAATGAACCGCTTAGACGTAGTTGAAAAGGCGCAGTTGCGCGAGAGTATCCCGGACTTTCAGCCGGGCGATACGGTGCGCGTCCACGTGCGCATCAAGGAGTCCGAGACCAAGGAGCGCCTACAGGCGTTCGAAGGCATCGTGATTGCCCGCAAGCACGGCGGCGCGCGCGAGACCATCACCGTCAGGAAAACCAGCTTTGGCGTCGGGGTCGAGAGAATCTTTCCGCTGCACGCGACCATCATTGACCACATCGACGTGGTCAAGCGTGGGCGCGTCCGCCGCGCCAAGCTCTACTACCTGCGAGGGCTTCGCGGTAAGGCCGCGCGCATCCGTGAGAAGGACACCCGCACGCAGGCCACAGCGCAGGGCGCTTCCGCGACCGCGAAAAAGGGATAAGAGCCGAGGAGTGAGGGATGAAGGGAAACTCAGCAGGGGCCGATTCATCCCTCCGCCCTTCTCCCTCCGCCCCGCGCCGTCGCCGTCGGGTCTCGACCATCTGCACTGATTTTGAAGATGCGGCGCGCGCCGGAGGCTTCCGGCTCATCGCCGGGGTTGACGAAGTCGGGCGAGGCGCACTGGCTGGCCCAGTGGTGGCAGGGGCAGTCATCCTTGACCCCGAGAGGCCAATCCCGGAAGGGCTGGACGACTCCAAGAAGCTGACGGCGCTGCAACGCCGCCGGATCACGGAAGAAATTCTGAGTACTGCCGTCGCCTACGCCGTCGGGCAGGTCGAGCCGGAGGAGATTGACCGGCTCAACATCCTGCAAGCCTCTCGCCTGGCCATGATGGAAGCCCTGAAGCAGTTGGCCCCTCAGGCCGACTACCTGCTGATAGACGCCGTCCAGCTCAAAGAGACAGAGCTTCCGCAAAAAGCCATCATCCACGGCGACTCCATCTCGGCCTCCATCGCCGCGGCCAGCGTCATCGCCAAAACTTACCGCGACGCCCTGATGCACGGCTTCCACGAAGTTTACCCGCAGTACAATTTCGCCAAGCACGTCGGCTACTGCACGCGCGAACACCTACAGGCCCTGCGCGAGCACGGCCCCTGCCGAATTCATCGCCAAAGCTTTCACCCGGTCCTGACCTGCAAGGATGTCGAAGATGAAAAGCAAGCATGAAGGCGGAAGGCCGAAGG
>DATEMM010000312.1:0-13093 GCA_035275605.1 Pyrinomonadaceae bacterium | reverse complement strand
GCCCCAACGGGGCGTCATATGAAAGCCTGGGGCAACGCCCCAGGAATAGATGCAAGTTTAAGGATCAAGCCCTGAAAGGGCGAAATAGAGTATTCCGCCCTTTCAGGGCTTGAAGTTGAATGCTGTGCCAGGTTCCTGGGGCGATGCCCCAGGCTTCAATATTGCGCCCCTTCGGGGCTTTCTGAGGGCTTGTCCAGGCTTCTGATTTCAGATTAGGTCACTACCAGAAAAAGGCCGCGCGCGCCTTGCGAGACTTAGCGCGCGCGAGCCCTCAAAGGTTGTCGAGTTGCGACCCGTCCGGCCGGTCTTTACTCCTCGTCGTGCTCCTGACCGTCGTAGTGCATCACCAGGCGCTCGTCGTCCACGACGGTTTCCAGGTGGACGGGGCGGCCCCAGAGCGTATAGACGTGTTCGATGGCCTTGCGGGCGTAGCGTGAGTCCAGTTCGGCCCCTTCGTAGGCGTGGCGCAGATAAAGCTCGCGGTTGTTGTTGTAATCACCGTCGGCGACTTCGATGTAGGGAAAGCCGAAGTTGGTCATGTTCGACACCAACTGGTCGCGCACGCGCTGCCAGCGCTTCTCCGTAATCGTCCACTCCTCGTCTTCGACCAGCTCGTAAACGAAGAGGTCCAGCTCCTCGCACAGCTCCTCGGTCAGGTAGTTGCGCAGGAAGGAGACGTCCGATTCCAGCTCGCGCACCTCGAAAATCTTTGCGCGCCCCTCGCCGCCCGTGCGCCCGAACTTCTCGTGCTCCTCCGCCGAAGGATTGTCCCAGCGCCTTTCTATGTCCTCGAAAATTTTGTAGCCCAGATAGTAAGGATTGAGCTGTCCCTTGTGCGGCGAGACGACGCCCGAATGCAGGTCCGCAAACTCGATGTGCTCGTTGTCCGTCAGGTCCAGCTCGCGCATGATGCGGGAATGCCAATAACTGGCCCATCCCTCGTTCATCGTCTTGGTCTGCATCTGCGGGACGAAGTATTCCATCTCCTCGTGGATCATCGCCATCGCGTCGCGCTGCCAGGCCTGTAGGTGCGGGGAGTTGCGCATGATGTAGTAGATGAGGTCTTTTTCAGGCAAATGGTCCGTGCGCGGTTTCTCCTCCTCGACGGGCTCGGGCTCCTTCTTCTCGCCCAGGTTCCAGAGGTCGTCGTAGCGGCCGACGGGGGCAGGGCGCGAGCGCCGGCGCTCGTCATCCTCTGGCTGCTCGCGCTTGATGAAGAAGTTCGGGTCAATGTGCTCTTCGATGGCGAGCACGGCGTCCAGGAACTTCTCCACGGCCTTGCGCCCGTACTTGAATTCGTACTCGGTCATCCGGCCCGCGTGCGTGGAGACGGACTCGACCATCCGGCGGTTGGTCTTCGAAAAGTAGACGTTGTTCTTGAAAAAATCGACGTGGCCCAAGACGTGCGCCATCACCATCTTGTTCTGGATGGGGCTGTTGGTTTCGAGCAGAAAGCCGTATGAGGGGTTGGTGTTGATGACGACCTCGTAAATCTTCGAGAGCCCGAAGTCGTACATCGTCTTCATACGGTGGTAAGCCTTGCCGAAAGTCCAGTGCGAGTAGCGGCCCGGCAGGGCGTAGGAGCCGATCTCGTACATGACGGAGGCCGGGACGATCTCAAAGCGCGTCGGGAAAGGGTCGAGGCCGAATTTTTGTGCCACGTCCCAGATTTGCTCAAGAGCTTTTTCGAGGTCTTTGATCTCGCGGTCGTGCATTACGCTCTCCGTCCTTCACGCCTCAACGCCGCGCCTTCCGAAAAACTGCTTGAGCGCAGGATAAACGTCTTCCTTGTCATCAATCCTCACGCCGACGAAACGCTCCTTGTTCTTCAGCCGGTCGTTGAAGATGGAAAGCAGCGCGCCAGAGGAGCGACGATAGGAGGACGAGCCCTCCTCGCCGATCTCGCCGTAGCCGAAAAGGTTGCAGGTCGTAATCAGCTCGTCGGCCAGGCGCACTGCCTCCTCGTTGTCCGAGTAGTAGTTGTCGCCGTCGGAGAAGTGAAAGGGATAGATGTTCCAGTCCTGCGGGCGGTAGCGCGCCGCTATGATGTCGAGCGCGAGCTGGTAGGCGCTCGACACAACCGTCCCGCCCGATTCGCCCTGCGTGAAGAACTGCTCTTCCGTGACCTCTTTGGCCTCGGTGTGATGACTGATGAAAACGATCTCGACGTTGTCGTACTTGGTCCGCAGGAAACGCACCATCCAGAAGTAAAAGGAGCGCGCGATGTACTTCTTGAACTCGCCCATTGAGCCGGACACGTCCATCAGCCCGAAGACGACGGCGTTGGACTCGTAGCGCAGGCTCTCTTCCCAGGTTTTAAAGCGGAGGTCCTCTTTTTTGACGTCGCCGAAGCGCGCGCGTCCACCCTCGCGCGCATTGCGCTTGATGTTTTCGAGAATCATCCGGCGTTTGTCCAGGTTGGCCATCACGCCCGTGCGCCGGATTTCATTGAACTGGGTCGTCTTGGCTTGGATGGCCTTCTTGGCCTTCTCTTCAAGAAAGGGGAGCTGCAAGTCCTCGAAGATGAGCGCGGCGATCTCGTCTATGTTGACCTCTGCCTCGTAGTACTCGCCGCCGGCATCATGTCCGGCCGGCCCGGAGCCTGTGCCCCCGCCCTGACCGCGCTGGCCCTCGCGCGCGATGACGTCGCCGACGCGCGTCTTGCCGTCGCCCTGGCCGACCTGCTTGCGCTTGCGATAGTCAAAGCGAAACTTGTACTCGTCTAGCGCGCGAATCGGCACCTTGACCGTGCGCTTGCCGTCCGACAGGATGATGGCCTCGTTCGAGACGATGGAGCCGAGGTTCTTCTTGATCGCCTCCTTGACGCGTTCTTTGTGACGGTCCTGGTCAATGATGCCCTTGCGCTGTAGTGACCAGTCGTTTCGTTGAATGGACATAGGAACCTCAACCTTCGTTCATCGAGGCGTCTTACTCGCTCAATCGTCGATTCATCTGCGCGGCGATTGAATGAACCATGGACTCCAACTCGCGGCCTCTCCGGTGCTCGCAAAAATCGGTCAGCACTTCCGTGAACTCTCGCGGATACTCCTCCATGGGCATGTGCCCGCAGTGGCGGAAGACGACCAGGCGCGAGTCCGGCATCAGCTCGAACAGCCTGCGCCCGTGCGCGAGCGGAATCACAGGGTCGTTCGCGCCCCAGATGAGCAGCGTCGGCTGTTGGATGCGGTGCGCCTCCTCTTCGATGCGCCCGGCGCGCCAGCGGCGCAGGGTGCTGAGCGCCGCGCGCTGCGTGCTCGCCGCGGCGAGCGGCCTGTGATGAGCTTTGATCCTCTGTTCAGTAAAGAGGTGGCGGCTCTGCGGCGCGTATCCCTTTTTCAACTGTTGATGTATCAGCCTGCGCGAACCCATCATCAGCGGGGAGAGCACGTCTCCCAACAGGGGCGTGGCCGCGAGGCGCAGCAGGGGCCTACGCCTCGCGTGGTCGTTAATCACGGCGTCCACCAGCACGAGACGCGAGACCCTCTCGGCGTAATCGAGCGCGCACGTGGCCGCGACGGCAGCGCCATAAGAGCTTCCGACCAGCGTGGCGCTCTCGATTCCGAGCCTGTCCATCAGGCCGACGATGGTGCGCGCCTGCGCCTCAATCGTGTACTCGCCCTCCCTGGGCTTGCCCGAGAACCCGAAGCCGACTAGGTCGGGTGCGATGACGCGCAGGCCGCTCTCGGCGATTGGCACAAGCACGTCGTTCCAGACGAAATTCGAGGCCGTGAAGCCGTGTATGAGCAGGACGGGCGGGGCGGACAAAGAACCTGCCTCCTGGTAATGCACGCGCACCCCGTCAACCTCGCAGAAGCGCGAGCGCTCGGCGTGGTGCAGCTCATGCGCGTGCTCGCTCCACTCGACATCGCCGGGCCGTCGCAGCATCTTCGCGGCCACGGCCGCCCCGGCTACGCCCAAGGCACCTGCTATCCAATAACGTTTCCTCATCTTCTCCTGATAAAACGCCCGCACCTTTCGTCTCGAAAAGCGCGGGCGTGCTGAGGGTTATCTTTGTCCTCTGGTCGGCGCCGGCCCGCCGCTAGCGCGAGAGCAGAGTGCCGACGTAGGTCAACAGCTCGTTGGCACAGACGGGGCAGTAGCCGCCGTCTTTGACCAGGCGGTCAACCACCTCGTTGATGCGCCGCAGTTGATCCGGGTCGGGCGTCTTCGCAGAGGTCGTGATCTTCACCACGTCCTTTAGGTCTGCGAATATCTTCTTCTCAATCGCCTCTTTCAGCCGTTCGTGCGAGTTGTACTCGAAGGATCGCCCTTTGCGCGCATAAGAGCTGATGCGTATCAGAATCTCCTGGCGGAAAGTGTTCTTGGCGTTCTCAGAGATGCCGATCTGCTCTTCTATGGAACGCATCAACTGCTCGTCCGGGTCCATCTCCTCTTCCGTAATCGGGTCCTTGATGCGCTCCTTGTTGCAGTAAGCCTCGACATTGTCCAGGTAGTTGTTGCACATCGTGCGCGCCATCTCCTCGAAGGAGTAGACGAAGGCGCGCTGGACTTCGATCTTGGCCAGCTCGTCATACTCCTTGCGCGCCGCCGAGATTAAGTTCAGGTAGCGGTCGCGCTGGTCGGAGCTGATGCCTGTGTGCTGCTCGAACCCGTCCTTGATGGCGCGCAGGGCGTCAATCGGGTTGATGCAGGTGACGCCGTCGCGCACCAGCGCAGAGGACAAACGGTTGATGATGTAGCGCGGGCTGATCCCGTCCATGCCCTCGCGCACGGTCTCGTCTTTGAGCTCGCGCACGTCCTTGGATTTGTAGCCCTCTACGTCCTCGCCGTCGTAGAGCTTCATCTTCTTGACGATGTCCACGCTCTGACGCTTGGGTTCTTCGAGGCGGGTCATGACGGCGAACATCGCGGCGACCTTTAGAGTGTTCGGCGCGATGTGGACGTTGCGCAGGACTTCAGACTGGTTCAGGAGCTTGTAGTAGATGCGCTCCTCCTGCGAGACGCGCAGGTTATAGGGGACGCGCACGAGGATGATGCGATCCTGTAAGGCTTCCGATTTACGGTTGCCGGCGAAAGAGATGTACTCGTTCTCGTTCGTGTGCGAGAGGATCACTTCGTCGGCGTAGATCATGGCGAAGCGCCCGGTCTTGATGTTCTGCTCCTGCGAGAGCGTCAGGAGCGAGTACAGGAACTTCTCGTCCACTTTCAACATCTCGACGAACTCCATCAGGCCGCGGTTGGCAATGTTCAGCTCGCCGTCGAAGCGGTAGGCGCGCGGGTCCGATTCGACGCCGACTTCGCCGATGGTCGAGAGGTCAATCGAGCCGGTCAGCTCCGTGATGTCTTGGGACTTGGGGTCCGACGGGCTGAAGGTGCCGATGCCGACGCGCTCCTTCTCAGAGAAGATGACGCGGTGGACTTTCACGTCCTCATGGCGGCCCCCGTACTCGTGCTCCAGTGCGTAGCGGCACTGCGGGCAGAGGTCGCCTTCGATGTAGATGCCGTAATGCTTCTCGATCTCTGAACGTAGCTCATGCGGAATGAGATGCAGCGGCTCTTCGTGCATCGGGCAGTCTTTGATGGCGTAGACCGCGCCCGGCTCGTCGCGCGTCCACTCTTCCAGGCCGCGCTTGAGCATCGTGACGATTGTAGACTTGCCGCCGCCGACCGGCCCCATCAGGAGGAGGATGCGCTTGCGTACTTCAAGGCGCTGGGCGGCGGACTTGAAGTATTCGACGATGCGCGCGATCGGCTCCTCGATGCCGAAGAGCTCGGCGGCGAAGAAGTTGTAGCGCGCCACCTCGTCGCGGGTGCCCTCGTTGAGTTTCTCCACGCCCGCGGCGTGAATCATGTCGTTGATGCGCGCGTGTGAGAGCTGCGCGATGCGCGGGTTCTGCGCGACCAGCTCAAAGTAGTCGCGGAAGGAGCCTTCCCAGCGCAGTGCCTCGCGTTCGCGGCGCAGGTTCTCCAGCCGTTCGCTGATGTTGAATTTGCTGCCATCCTGCTCTTGCATAGCCTTGTTTCGTACCTCTTTGGCTTAAAGCGCGCGTGGACGGCGTGTGGGGATAGGCACGCCCTACCGAGTCTCGCAAGCCGGAGGCGGCGTCTCGATATGCGCTCAGGCGCGCGCGCGCGACCAAAGCGTGCGGCGCATCGTCGAGATTTCTCCGACCCGTTAGTTCAATGAGCTTCTGGTTTCAATTTGAGCGGCAGGACGGGACGCATCTTTCGGAAGCGACCCGCTCTCACGCTTCCCCTTGGGCTAGGAGTATAGCACAGTCACTCTACCCGCGAGTCAATGCTTATTTTCTGGGGAGAAAACGACGCGAGGATGCAGAACCTGTCTCGCGGCGTCATAAAACCCGACAGCTATCAAGTGACCATCAGCATCGCGCATCCCGACCGGCCCGTTGTCTGGCCACCCGGCCCCCGCCTCTGGATTGAAGCGAAGCGCCATGCCGTGCAGCGCCCTTCGCGCCTCGTCGGCCGTTAGATGCACGAAAGGCACCCCTGGGAGCGCCGCGTCCAGCGGGAGAAGTAAGTCCACGGGCTGATTGCCCGCTTCCGTCTTCTCTTTCAAATCATCCAGCGTGACCGCGTCCACGATCTTGAAATCCCCGGCGCGCGTGCGGCGCAGGGCCGCTAGGTGCGCGGCCGCACCCAACCGCTCCCCGATTGATTCGGCGAGCGTGCGAATGTAAGTTCCGGCGGAGCAGCTAACACGCACGCGCAAATCCTGTGTCCCGTCCTGATTGGCTTGCAGCAGCGCGCCGTCCTGAGGGATGGCCTCTAATTCGTGTATGGTGACGCGGACGGGCGCGCGCTCGACTTCGACCCCGCGCCGGGCCAGTTCGTAAAGTTTCTGGCCTTGAATCTTCTTCGCGGAGTACATCGGCGGCACCTGCTCTATCTCTCCCCTGAAGCACGCGAGCGCGGATTCCAGTTCGCGCTCCGTCCACGGATGAACGCGCGGCCCCGTCTCCGTTTGCGTAGGCCGTGTGTCCAGCCTCGCGCCGGTCGCGTCGCCGGTGTCGGTCGCATACCCGAAGCGAATCAGGGCCTCGTACTCTTTCTCGGCCCCGGCCAGGAACTGTGCCAGGCGCGTGGCGCGCCCCACCAGCACGACCAGCACGCCGGTCGCGAACGGGTCGAGCGTGCCTGTGTGGCCGACGCGCCGCTCGCGCAAACTGCGCCGCACACGCGCCACCACGTCGTGCGAGGTCAGCCCGGCGGGCTTGTCCACGATTAGAATCCCGTCAGCCATTCAATTTCGGATTTCGGATTTCGGATTGCTGATTAACGGTCATACCTTAATCCGCATTCTCTCCGTCCGCAATTGCAGGGCGCGCGCCCTGCGCGCTAGAGTATGAGTTACCGATGAGAAAACGAGCATGGAAGTCCAGGGAGAGACGAGCGGAAGCTACGGAGGCGGAGAAGACGGAGCGCCCGCTTAATCCGGAGAAGGCGCGGGAGCGCACCTTTCAGCGTGCCGTCAAGCTGCTGGCCGCCAAGCCCCGCTCGGTCGCAGAGCTGCGCGAGCGGCTGCTCGAAAAACAGTGGACTAACGAGAAGATAGTCGAGGCGGTGCTTCAGAAACTCGGCGAGTACGGCTACTTGAACGATGAGCGTTTCGCCTTCGGCTACGCCTCATACAAAGTCCGCCAGAAGCCCGTCGGCCGCCAGCGCCTCCAGCGCGACCTGCAACTCAAGAAGGTTGAGCGCGCGACGGCCGACGAAGCGCTCAGGCTCGTCTTCGAGGAGACGCCCGAAGAGGAGTTGATTGACCGCGCGATAGAGAAGCGCACGCGCCTGCGCGGAAAACCACGGACGCGCGCCGAAGTCAAAAGCCTGATCGACCACCTGCTGCGCCAGGGCTTCTCCTACGACCTCATCTCGCAGAAAGTCCGGGCCGCGCCGGAGGAAGAGTAAGGTAAAAGTAATAATAGCTGGCCCACCATTGACGGGTCATTAAGGAGCATCGAAGCATGAAGCCTGGGTTGACGTGCGGTCGTTATCACGAAGGCGTGAAAACCAGTCGGCTGGTCTCCAGCTTTATGCTGACGGAGATCATTTACGCCCCGGCGCTCAAGCTCCGAAGACACGCGCACGAACGCGCAGGATTCTGCCTTGTCCTTCAGGGCAGCTACACCGAAAACTACAGTAATAAGATTCTGGCGTGTAAACCGCGGACGGTAACATTCAGCCCCGCCGAAGAACAGCACTCGAACCATTTTACAGACACAGGATCACACTGCTTCCTGGTAGATATTGATCCCCGGTGGCTACAACGCGTTAGCGAGCGCCGGTTGAGATTGGATAAACCTACAGGCTCCTACGGAGGTGGTCTGACATGGCTCGCCATCAGGCTTTACAAGGAGTTCCAGGAGATGGACGAAGCCTCGGAGCTAGCTATTGAAGGACTGATTCTGGAAATGGTGGCCGAAACTTCGCGCAACTCGACTCGCAATTCGACCGGCAAGGCTCCGCGCTGGCTCGAACGGGCGAGAGAGTTACTCCACGATCAATATCTTGAAAGACTCAGTCTGGCCAATGTTGCTGAGACAGTCGGCGTGCATCCGGTTTACCTGTCCAGTGAGTTCCACCGGCACTACGGAACAACAGTTGGTGAATATGTTCGCCATCTGCGAATCGAATCTGCCTGTCGTAAGCTTTCCGGCTCCGACGTCCCACTTGTCGAGGTGGCTCTGACCGCAGGCTTTAGTAGCCAGAGTCATTTTTGCAGAACCTTCAAACGCCTCACCGGCATAACCCCGGCCGAATATAGAACCGTCTCACGCTCTTCTTAATTCCAGTCAATAACCTTTAGAACGTGAAATACCCGTGCCCGCCACCTGTGGTACGACTAGGTCAGAGGATTGTCGAAAATTACTGTCTCCGGGAATTCCACCTATCTTATGAGAGTTACAAATATTCGTTCCATCGTTCTCGTCACCGCCTTACTTACTCTGGCGCAGGTTTCAGCCTACGCGCAGGTGACTGCGATTAAGGCCGGGCGGCTTATCGACCCCGAGACCGGGTCAACAGCGCTCAACCAGGTCATCCTCGTTGAGAAGGGAAAAATCACCTCCGTCGGCGCAAACACTGCCATCCCGGCGGGCGCGACCGTGATCGACCTGTCGCGCTCCACAGTGCTCCCCGGCCTTTTCGACATGCATACGCACCTGTGCATGACCGTGCAGGCGAGGCGCGACAACGGAAACTACTTCTACACGTCGCTCAACGACCCCGATTCCTTCCGCTCCATAGAGGGTGTGGTCAACGCACGCGCTATGCTGGAGTCCGGCTTCACGACCGTGCGCGACGTGGGCAACGAGGGGAACTACGCCTGCACAAGCGTGCGCCGCGCCATAGATCGCGGCATGGTCCCTGGGCCCACCATGTACAACGCCGGGCGCATCATTGCCCCCTATGGGGGCCAGTTCCAACTGCAACCCGACAAGCAAAACCTGGCCGAGCCTGAATACTTCTTCGCCGACACGCGTGACGAGATGCTCAAGGCCGTGCGCCAGAACGCACACTACGGGGCGAGGCTTATTAAGATCGTCGTTGACGACCAGCGTTACATCTACTCCCCCGAAGACATCAGGTTCATCGTCCAGGAAGCGGAGAAGATGGGCTTGAAGGTAGCGGCGCACTGCTGGACGCACAAGGGAGCGCACAATGCGGCCGAGGCCGGCGTCGCCTCCATAGAGCACGGCTTCGGCATGACGGACGACGACCTGGAGCTTGCCAGGCGCAATGGCGTGGCGCTGGTCGGCACTGAGTACGTCGGGCTGAAGTCGAAGGAGGAGCTGCCGCAGTGGATTGACCGGCTGAAGCGCGCCTACCGCGTCGGCGTCACGATGGCTTACGGGACGGACGCCGCCACGGAGGACGCCGGGCAGACACGCGGCACGGAGGCGATCTCGGGCATAGATGTCTGGGTCATGGCCGGCATCCCGCCGAGAGTCACCCTTCAGGCCATGACCGTCAACGCCGCGCGCCTCCTCGGCGTTGACAAGCAGCGTGGTGCGATTCGTCAGGGGATGGCGGCGGACATCATCGCTACGCCCGAAAACCCCCTGGAGAACATCAACGCCCTGAAGCAGGTCTCGTTCGTGATGAAAGATGGCAGAGTTTTCAAGCACGTTAGATAGTTGTTCTATGAAGGACGATGTTAGGGAGTTAATCGTATGACCAAAAAAGCCATCAGTTGTAGCGTTGGCGTCGTCTGGTTCGCGCTGGCGTTCTGGTTATTAACGGCCCACCGGATGACAACAGCCGCGGGCGTGTTCAACTCGCAAGGCGGGCAGGAGGATAAGCCGGTTGAGCAGACGCGTAAAAACGTTCAGGTGCTCAAGGGATTGCCTTCATCGCAACTGTTCCCGCTGATGAACTTTGTTTCGGCTTCGCTCGGAGTCAGATGCGCCTACTGCCACGTCAATAACGGAGGAGACAACTGGGTCTGGGAAAGCGACGATAAGGAGAGGAAGCGCACGGCGCGCCGTATGATGCAGATGGTTATTGGCCTCAACAAAAATAATCAGTCAGACTTTCGCGACAGCGGCATCACCTGTTTTACCTGCCATCGGGGCCAAACCGATGTGCAACGTCTGCCGCCTTTGCCGTTGACCGTGTCCGGGCACGAAGATAATTCAGTCAAAGGGGAAAAGAGGGCAGAGGCGCTGCCACCCGCCAATCAGATTCTCACAAAATACGTCGAGGCCGTCGGCGGGAGGGGGGCGGTTGCAAAGCTCAAGACCTTCATTATGAAAGGTACCAGAGAAGCCACACAGGGAAGAGTCTGGCCGTTGGAGATTTACATTAAACAGCACGATAAATTCCTCTTCCGCGTTACCGTTCCGCAGCAAGGTGTAATTTCTCAAGCCTTCAACGGTGCAGCGGGGTGGCTGGAGAATTCGCAAGAACGACGCGCGATGACCGTGAGTGAACTCAGTCGTCTAAAACAGACCGCGGAGCTTTACGAAGTTATTAAAATTAAAGAGCCGTTTCCTGCGGCTGTGGTCACGGGCAAGGAAAAAATCGGAGAGCGAGAAGCTTACGTCATAGAGTCCACCTCTGCCGCCGGCGTCAAAGAGAAATTGTACTTTGATGTCCAGACCGGGCTACTCCTGCGCAAGCTTACTTTGGCCGACACCGTGCTCGTCCCCATACCGGAGCAGATTGATTTTGAGGACTACCGCGAAGTGGACGGGGTGAAGCTTCCGTTTACCATCCGAATCTCGAACATTGATACATATTTCAGCTCGACGCGCAGGTTCACGGAGATTCGACACGATGTCCCCCTTGATGATGCGCAGTTCAACCTGCCTGCCGCCCGGAAGTGAAATTATATCTTGCACGCGCCGGTGTTTGAATAAGGCCCTCGCTCGCAGGGCAGGCTTAACTTGTCAGTTATGCGGAGGGCGAGCCGGCCTGTTATCGCCTTGCTTTTACCTTTTCACTTTTGCCCTATTGCGTCTGTAGCTTCTTGAGGATCTCGATGCCGTTGTTGTTCTGAGGGTTCAGCTCTATGGACTTCTGGTAATTTTTTATCGCCAGCTCTTTCTCGCCTTTGAGCATGTAAGCCTCGCCGAGGCTGTCATAAACGTTCCAGGAGCCGGGGAAGGCTTCGACGTTGAGTTTGAAAATCTCTATCGCCTCGTCCAGCATCTTCCTGGAGAGCAGGGCATAGCCGAGCCTATTCATCTGCACTTCTGTCAAAGCGCCGGTGCCCGTTTTCGTGCGCTCGCGATATTCGTTAATGGCCGACGCGCCCCTGGCCAGGATGTCCCTGGCGAAGACTCTGAAGGGCGAATCGTAAGGGTCGTAGTTGAGCCAGGCGATGGCTGGCTGCTGGCCGCCGACGGCTTCCGAGATGATTCGCGGGAAGATGGAGTGGCCGTTGCCGCTGTTGGCGAACATCATGAAGGCTAGTTTCTGTTTCGGGAACGCGACCACGTAGGCTTGCGCGTCGTTGTTGCTGTCGCCCCAGTGCCAGAAAGAGTCCCCGTCCGCAGTGTGTTGCAATCCCCAACCGAGCCCCCAAGAGACAGTCTGCGAGAGCGCGCCCGTGCTCGGATTGCTGACGCAGTCCTGGCAGCCCTCCTGCACTTTGACGTAAGGCGAGAGCATCTGGCGGGCAGTCTCTTGCTTGAGCCCCGCGCCCGTCATGACGGCGATAACGAATTTCGCGTAGTCCTGCGCGGTCGTGTGCAGGCTCGCCGCCGCGTTCGCTTCTCTTGGCTTGCGGCGTTCCTTGACCACACCGAAAGGGTCGTGCCCGTAAACCTTGCGCGCTTCGTAGCGCTCCTGCCAGACATAACTGCTGCTCGTCATCCCCAATGGCCTGAAGACCATTCTCTGCATGAAGGCGTCGAGCGGCTCTTTCGTCAAATGCTCGACCACCTTTTGCAGATAGTAGAAGCCCTCGCCCGAATAGCTGAACCTCTCGCCGGGAGTGAAATTGATTGTAAGCGGGCGATTGCCGCTCCAGTTGGGGAAGCCCGTGCGGTGGCTCAAGACAATCCGCGCCGTGATTTTATTCAGGCGCTCGTCGTTCTCGACGTAAGCTTCGGGCAGGTACTTCACCAGGGGAGTGTCCAGGTTAAGCCGCCCGCTGTCGGCCAGCTTTAAGACGCCGTAGGCGAAAACAGGCTTGCTCAGGGAAGCCGCCTCGAAGATCGTATCGGCGGTGACGGGCTGTTTGGTCTCTGCGTTGACGACGCCGTAGGCGCGCTGCCAGAAGACCTTGTTATCACGTATCAGCACAGCGGTGAGGCCCGGCACACCCCCGTCCGTCATCAACTGCGGGATCAGTGTTTCAAGCCGCGCGGCTAACTCCGCTTTCTTGACGGCTGTCTTCAAGGAAGGGGCCGCGGCCTGCTGCTGCGACCGGACGCCAGCGCCAGGCTGCAAGAATAAAGAGGCGACTACCAGGCCCGTGGCCGCCGCGGTTTTGAGCGGGTTTCTCATCCTTATACTCCTTGAGGCATTCTGCCGAGTAATAACCTAAGCTGAAATCAGAAGATCTGACCATCTATCAGAAAGCCCCAACGGGGCGCAATATGAAAGCCTGGGGCAACGCCCCAGGAATAGATGCAAGTTTAAGGATCAAGCCCTGAAAGGGCGG
>DATEMM010000311.1:0-4108 GCA_035275605.1 Pyrinomonadaceae bacterium | reverse complement strand
CATGTCGCTCTCGCTCCTGACCGCCTTCCCGTCGAAGCTGGTGATGACGTCGCCGCCGATCAGCCCGGCTTTATCCGCGGCCGAGCCCGGCGGGAGAATGTCCTGGACGAGCGCGCCCCCGTCCACGGTCTTGTAGTGCGCGCCGAGGAAAGAGTTGGCCGCGGTAGCGCCTGCCACCGTGCGGCTTCTGCGCCGCATGTTGGAGTTCGACATGAAGCCGCCCGTCATAGAGGCGATCATGATGGGGACGATGACCCAGACCATCCAGCGCGGGACGCGCTTGCACGCGCGCGCCACCTTCCACTGGCCAAACCCCGTCGAGAGCGACCTGACCGTCTTCTCGTGTATGCGCCTCGCCTCCGCCTTGAACTCTTCGGCGTCGGTGCGCGAGGTGCGCTGCGGCGTCGCCCAGGCAGTTCGGGCCTTGCGGTTGCGCGCGGTGTCCGGCGCGCTCTGAAAGCGCACCGTCTCGGTATATTCCTCTATGCCCTCGCCCAGGCGGTGGCCGCAGCCCCGGCAGAAGCGCAGCTCGCGCGGCATCAGCGCATTACAGTTGGGGCAGGTATTGATCTCCTGTGCGGCGGCGTGGCTCATAGGTTGGTAGTCCTTATCATTCTCGCTCGGCATGACCACCATTCTAGCACTACGAAAGAGGGTCGGGCGAGGCGAGATAGGTCGTCTTCCAGTCTTTCTATACGCTGGCCTGCGGGTGCGGGTTGCAACTTGTTTGGCGCTGGCGGCTTCCCCTGGCGCTTTCGCTAAATGCCTGAGCCAGAGTATAGTGACAATTAAAGACAGACGTTCTTGAACCCATTAGTGCGCGCGGCCAAACAGGGGCCGGGCAGGGCACGCTCGGCGCTCATGAGAGGCACAAAAAGCGTGCGTCTTTATTCCCGAAAGAAAGTGCGGTAAACAACAGTGGAAGTATCCAAAGCCCTCGCAGCCTTGCGTCCGCTCTACGGCAAGAACAATGTTGAGATCGTGACGGCAGACGGGACGCGCGTGCGCGGCATCGTCCGCAGCATGAAGACGACGCAGGCGCTGACGACCCCGAGCGTCAAGATCGAGCGCGCCGATGGCGAGATAGTCAAGATACCTTTCCTGAACATCAGGGAGATCATAGACCACAACCCGGCGGCAGACGCCGCCCAGGGGTAAAGCAGAAGTCAGAAGTCAGAAGCCAGAATCCAGAATAAAAGAAAATCACTGAAAGTGGTTCTCCGCCTTATATTCTGAATTCTGACTCCTGGATTCTGCTTTTACTTATGTTCGACCTCTCTACGATCCAGTGGCGTCCGACGCGCCACAGAGGCATCTTCATACGCGTGCTCAGGCGCGACGACGAGACCAATGACGCGACCGTCCTGATACGCATGGAGCCGGGCTGCGCCTACCCTGCGCACAGGCACGTCGGCGTCGAAGAGGTCCTGATTCTTCAAGGCGGCTACCGCGACTCCAAAGGCTCTCACCGCGCGGGCGACTACGTCGTCAACGACGCAGGCTCAGCCCACCACCCTGTCGCCCTCGAAGGCGCAGAGGACTGCATCATGCTCGCCATCGCACACGGAGGAATCGAAATAAAGTGATGAGTGGTGAGTGATGAGAGGGTTGAATTCTACGTCAGGGGAATCATTCAACCAGCCCCGTCAGGGGCGGCATGACAATAGCCCAGCACTTTAGTGCTGGGTTAAGAATCCAAACATAAAAGGGAGTCCCGGAGGGACGATTGAATTATCACATTCAATCGTCCCTCCGGGACTCTCTTTATCTCATCATTCTATCCCCAGGGCTAAAGCCCTGGGCTATTGTCATAGAGCCCCTAACGGGGCTCTTAACTGCTTACTGCTCACCGCTCACCGCTCACCGCTCACTTCTTACTCATCACTTTCTTCCTCATCTCTTCTTCGTTTCGCGTTCCGTTCAAGGTATAGTATGCGCGAAGAAAGGAGCGCCCGTGCGCGGCGTGGTGGTGGGAGCGGAACTTTGCGGATGATGATCGAAGATTTCGGTGCGAGGGTGGCCAGCGTTTGGGAGGGTTTGCGTTCGACGACGCGCAATCTGGTCGAGCGGGCTTTGCAGACTTCCGGCACGGCCAACTCCGCGACACAGCCCGCGCGCAGCGAGGCACGCCCTTACGATGCTCGGGCCGACTGGGAGCTGAGCCGATTGCTGGCGGCGCTCGACGAACGGCTGGCGGAGGCTGAGTCATCTCTGAGCGCCGAGCAGGCCAAGGAGTTGCGCCGCCTGGCAGACACCACGGCCCTCGTCCTGCAAGGCCAGACCCAATCGGCCGAAGTCTTCGCGCAACTTGTCACGCGCGCGAGTCGCCTGCGCGATTATGCGCGAATAGACCTGCTTGCGGACGCCCTCTCGGCGCGCTTCGCGCCCAGCGAAATCTGCGAGCTGGCACGCTCGAACGACCCTGTGGTCCGCGAGTTGGCGCGCGAGACCCTGGCACAGAGCCCGACCTCCACGCTCATCAACCTGCTCAGCGACCCGATTGACTCGGAGATTGCGCGCGACGCCCTGGAGCGCCAGGCGGACGATTACGGCTCGGAAGAGGCGCGCCGCATCGTGGCCTTCCTGGATCAGGCCGACGCGATTGAAGACGCGATGGAAGATGATTTGTAAGAAGGGTTTTTTGACCGCCCGCTGGCTCATGCCGACACTCACCAGCCGGGCTCTCAGGCGTTTTCACTGACCGAGCGCGCGCAGCTTCTCCACCACCTGCTCGATTAACCAGTTGGGCGTAGAGGCCCCGGCCGTCACGCCGACTCGCTTCATCCCTGCTAAATCGTCCGGGTTAATCTCGTCCGCCGTCTCTATCAGAAAGCTCTTCTCGCACTGCTCCTTGCAGACCGCGAGCAGCTTGACGCTGTTCGAAGAGTGGCGGCCTCCTATGACGTAGAAGGCGTCAACCTGGCCCGCCAGGGCACGCGCCGCGTCCTGGCGGTCGCGCGTCGCGGAGCAGATTGTATTGATGACCTGGGGCTCTGTTTCAGATTTAGAGCGGACGGCCTCGGCGACTTCCTGGAAAGTTTTTAGCTTGAGCGTAGTCTGCGAGACGACGAGCGGGCGGCGCAGGGCCGGGAGCCCCTCAACTTCGCTCGCGTCGCGTACCACGTAAGTATTCTTCGGCGCGTAGCCGACGACGCCGATCATCTCCGGGTGGTCGGGGTTTCCGGCGACGACTACGTCGCGGCCCTCGGCCGCCGCCCGCTCGGCCAGATGCTGGACCCTGGTGACGAAGGGGCAGGTCGCGTCAATCACGTGCTCAGCTTTCTCTTCCAGCTCGCGCTGCACCTGCGGGGTCACGCCGTGCGCACGTATCACGGCCGTCGTGTGTGCGTCGGCCTCTGTGGGCGAGCTGATGGTCGTTACGCCTTTAGCTTCGAGCCGCTGCATCTCCTGCGAGTTATGAATCAGCGCCCCTAGGGAGCGAATCTGGCCGCCACGGCCCAGCGCCTCTTCGACCATGTCAACGGCGCGCTCGACCCCGAAACAGAACCCGTACTCTTCAGCCAGCAAGACTTCCATCTTCGACTTTACCTTCCTCAAATGCCCTCACCGGCCTGGGTCTCGTCCGTGCCTTCAGACGAGCGCCGCTGCCGCCACTCTTCGCGAAGGCGGTCGCCGCCCTCCACGCGCGCGTCTATCCATTCCAGCTCTTTGTCCACGACGCACCGCAGGCCGCCCCAAAAGCTCTTCTTGAGTTCCGCCAGGCGGTGCGCCACGTCTTCAGGCAGGATGGCGTAAGACGCGTCGCCCAGGTAGCGCAGCGCGTCCTTGATTGCCTCGACCGGGCTGTTGGAAGAGTCGTTCGTGCTCTGCATAACCGTAAACCTCCGTTGGCAAGTTCTCGCCCGCGCGATGCCGTTTACGTTTAGGATTCTAACACGCTGCCGACGGAAAACAGTAGGCAACAGGCCGCCGAGTACTGGCCTCATTATGAGGATGAGAAGCCCCCGGAATTCTTACGCCAAGCCCCAACGGGGCGTCATATGAAAGCCTGGGGCATCGCCCCAGGAACCTGGCACACATTCAAGGCAGAGCCCTGAAAGGGCGAAATACTCTATTCCGCCCTTTCAGGGCTAAGGATAATGATAAT
>DATEMM010000310.1:0-15127 GCA_035275605.1 Pyrinomonadaceae bacterium | reverse complement strand
GGTTTGTGTGATATTGTCTGGCTCCCGATGAGGCGCGGAGTAAAATAAAGCGATGAACATCTATTTCGCGGGGGCGATTCGCGGCGGGCGCGAGGACGCTCCACTATACTTCGAGATAATCGAACTGCTGGGAGAGTACGGCCGGGTTCTGACTGAGCACGTCGGAAATCCGGAGTTGACTGGCTCGGGCGAAGTGGACGACGACCGCGAAATTCATGACAGGGACCTGGACTGGCTCAAGGAAGCCGATTACCTCGTAGCCGAAGTGACGACGCCCAGCCTCGGCGTCGGCTACGAGATAGGCAAAGCTACGGAGTGGGGCACGCCGACGCTCTGTCTCTATCGTCGGAGCGAGGGGCTCTCGCTCTCGGCAATGATCGCCGGCTGTGCCAGTGTAATGGTGCGAGAGTATCAGGACAGGGAAGCTTTGAGGAATATTTTCGCTGACTTCTTTCGCGCTGACGGGGCGTGATATAAAGCGCGCTGCCTTCTAAAAGAGCCGCACGGAGTGTGGGAATTTATGTCTGCTGACGAGACGGAGCTTCACAAACTGCTGGCCGTGCTTTTTCAGGCCCACCCGTGGCACGGCGTCACGCCGGAAACGGACGCGCCGGACGTGCTCAACGCCTACGTCGAAATCGTTCCGACGGACGCGGTGAAGTACGAGCTGGATAAGCCCTCCGGCCACCTGCGCGTTGACCGTCCGCAGCGTTTCTCAAGCTTCTGCCCGACGCTCTACGGCTTTATCCCGCAGACCTACTGCGGCGACCAGGTGGGCGAACTCTGCTCCGAGCGCGTCGGCCGTCCGGGCATCAAGGGCGACGGCGACCCGATGGACATCTGCGTGCTCTCGGAGAAAGCTTTCACGCACGGCGACTTCTTCGTCCGGGCCGTGCCCATCGGGGGCCTGCGCATGATTGACGGCATGGAGGCCGACGACAAGATCATCGCCGTCCTCGAAACAGATGTCGCCTACGGACACATCAAGGAGATAAGCGAATGCCCGAAGGGGCTGGTGGATCGCCTCAAGCACTACTTTCTGAGTTACAAGCAACTGCCAAACGAAGCTCCGCGCCGCGTTGAAATCGCGGACGTTTATGACCGGGCTGAAGCTATCGAAGTCATCAAACGCAGCCTGAGCGATTACCGCGCACGCTACGGCGCGCCGGAAACGCGCATCAGCGAGTTGCGCAGGCTCTTAAGATAATCTCATTCGAGAGACCCCGTGCGGGGGAGAAGTTGGTAGCGTTTACAGGGGCGAAGAACCTCTCACCTTTTATCAACCGTCTCTTCTATTCGGCAGCGCGGGCAGGCGAGGGCGCGTCGGGCCGGAGTCGTCCAGCGTGCAAGTGCCGGGGTTGAGAGCGTCGGCTCTTTCTCTTCGGCTTCGCCTTCCGTAAAAAAACGAGCGCGCGTGGCCCTGTCGCTCACGCGCGCTTCCCTGTCCCTGCTGCAATGCTTGCACACCCAGCCGAAGCCTTCGTTGATGAAGTGGTCAGTCTCCAAAAGCAGATGCCAGATACTAGATGCTAGATACCAGATATCAGCTTTTCCGACATCTAGCATCTAGCATCTAACATCTATCTTTACCGGCGGAGTCCGCGCCGCGGGTCCGGGGCTTCCATCAAGCGCACTGGAATAGTCATGCGCCTGCTCTCGCGAAAGATGTCAACTTTGACTGTGTCCCCGACCTGGTGCTTGTCCAGGATGCGGAAGAGGTCATCTCTTTCTGAAACCTTCTCGCCGTCAATGGCGACGATGATGTCGCCAAGCACTATGTCGCCGTCGGCGGTCTGTATCGGCCCGCGCAGGCCCGCCGCGGACGCAGAGCTGTTGGGCGCGATGGCCCAGACCATCAAGCCTTCGGAGACGGGCAAGTCCACCTGGCCTCTGAAATATCTGACATCGCGCGTGTCAACTCCTAGTTTCGGACGGCGCACGACGCCGTTCTTAATCAGCTCGGGCACGATGCGCTTGGCGATGCTGACCGGGATGGCGAAGCCGACGCCCGCGCTTGCTCCGGAGGGCGAGAGAATCTGCGAGTTGATGCCGATCATGCGCCCGTGCGAATCGAGAAGCGGCCCGCCCGAATTGCCTGGGTTGATCGAGGCGTCCGTCTGAATCGCGCCCTCAATGGGACGACCGTTGCGAGCGCGGATCGGGCGCTGCAAGCCGCTAATGACGCCCGTCGTCAACGTGCGGTCGAAACCGAACGGGTTGCCGATAGCCAGGACCTTCTGCCCGACGACCAGCCTATCGGAATCGCCGAGCGGTACAATCGTCAGTTGCTCGCGGGGCGCATCAATCTTGATGACCGCCAGGTCCGTGTCGGGGTCGCCGCCTATGACGCGCGCCGGATAGGTCTTGTCGCCGCCGAGACTGGCCGTTAGCTTTTGCGCACCCTCGATCACGTGGTAGTTGGTCAGGATGTGCCCCTGGTCGTCTATCACCGAGCCGGAGCCCGAGCCTGAACCCTCCTGGATGTCGCCGAAGATGTCCTGACTGTAGGCAGTTGACTTGATGGAGACCACTCCGGGCGAAATGGCCTTGTACACTTCCACGTTGTTCTGCTCGTCGGTCGCGAGCGCGGGGTCCGTGATGCCGGGCGACACGGCCTCCGTGAAGGCCGCGGAGTTCGGCTCGACGTGGCCGATCAAACGAGTGAGAACGACGACCGAGCCGGCGGCAAAAATGGCCGACAGCAGCGCTATTCCGAGAATTTGACGGGCGGAAAGTTTATACATGAATCTCTTCCCTCTTTAATTTGATGGCTCGCTTTGGCAAGCGTTTACTAGGATGCGCGCGCGCCCTTTCGAGTTTCCGCACGGGCAAAGCTTCTCAGGAGGGCTCGCTCTAGTTACTTAAACGCATTTCGCGGGCGATCGGTTTACTTTGCACGAATTATATAGCGGCAAAAGCACGGCCCGAAATCCCCCTGGCAGATTGTCGCAATATACTATTCAGCCGAAGGGTGGCAGAAGTTCCGCGGAATTCCGGAGATTTTCACCGGCGGGCGGGCGAAACAGTGAATTTCGAGCGCAGGTTGATGAAAGAGGGGACTGGGAAAAGGGCTTAAGGAAGCGTGCGGCGCTCAGGCCCCTTTGTGAGTTTAAGAAGCGGTTTTTTAGGAAAAGATCGCCATCAGGGCATTTGGCAGGTTTCCCAGGAAGGCTATGACTTTTTCGGGGGCCTGCCAGCCGAGCGCAGACATCCCTGTCGCCGCGTGAACGACCATCAGCCCCAGGTAAAGCCCCAGCACCAGGGACATTCCGCGCCGCGCCAGTTTGTAACGCGAGCAGCGATAAAGGACGTAGGCCGCGAAAGCGCCGATCGTCACCTTAATCATGATGAAGGGGGCGTCGCCCCATTCCAGCAGGCGAGCCATCAGCCCGTTGCCTTCCGTCGCCATCCCGCCGCGCACCCAAACCAAGGTCAACTGCGCGTCCAGCCAGTTCAGCGAAAAGAGAAGAATGCTTTTTGCGAGGGCGCTCATCTCCTAAGAGCCTCTCCTTCGTGCCAACTTTGTTTAACTTCCCCCTTTAATGACCGAACCCCCAGAGCCTTTGACGGCCAGGGGGTTCTGCGTCTTTACGGGAGAAACGAGAGCGTTTCTTTGTATCTGGTAGAAAGTACGAATAGAGAGAGGGTTCCCGATTAGGCCCGCCCCGGAAAATCGTCAGCCGGGGGCTAAAGGTTCTTACCTGTTCCCGTACACGTCCGTATTTAGATATTTCAGGCCGGAATCTGCCATCAGCGTGACCACCCTGGCCCCGTGCCCCAGCCGCTCCGCGACCTGAATTGCGGCAACGACGTTCGCCCCGGAAGAGGTCCCCGCGAAGAGACCTTCCTCGCGCGCCAGACGCCGCGCCATCTCCTTCGCGTCCTCGGTTTTGACCGGCAGGATATCGTCCACCAGAGCCGGGTCCCACAAGGGAGGGGTGTAGCCGATTCCGACGCCTTCGATCTTGTGCGGCCCCGCCTGGCCCCCTTGCAGGACGGGCGATTCGGCGGGTTCGACGACGACTATGCTGACGCCCGGTTTGTGCCGCTTCAGGACGGTGGCGACCCCGCGCGAAGAGGCAGCCGTGCCGACGCAGTGAACGAAGGCATCCACCTTCTCATTTGTTTGAGTCCAAATCTCCTCGCCTAGCTGATAGTAGCCGGCGATGCTGTCATGGTTATTGAGCTGGTCGGTCCAGTAAGTGTGCGGCTCCAGGCTCAAACGGCGCGCGACCTCTATCATGTCTAGGATGAGTTTTCTGGTGGTGAGACCTCCCTCGCTCGGGACAAGCGTCAGTTCTGCGCCGAGCGCAGCCATCTGATCCAGCTTCTCGCGGCTGAAGGCGTCGGAGCTGACGATATGCAGGCGGTAGCCCCTGGCTGCACAGACCAGTGCGAGCGACGCCCCCGTGCTGCCGCCAGTGTATTCGACGACCGTGTCACCGGGTTTTAGCCGTCCGTCACTATCCGCCCGCGAAATCACCGCTTGCGCCATCCGGTCCTTGACGCTCCCCGTCGGATTCTCCCATTCGAGTTTCACGAAAATTTCAGCACAGCCGGGGGGCACGACCTTGCGAAGCCGTACCATAGAGGTGCTTCCGATAGCGTCCAGAATGTCCATAATGTTTTCCGTCCTTACAAGTGCAGGCGAGGGCAAAAGTTTTCGTAAACAATTTGAAGCAAAATTGCTTCCAAATTATAACAGCAAGTGTGGGCCAATAAATTCCAACCCGAAGGCAGGCTCAGACGTCATAAGAATTGGCCGCACCATTAGGCTTCGTTTTTAATGGCCGGGCGTTGCGGCTCTCTCCCATAAAATCAAATGATCTAGGGAAGGGGAAAAGATGGGTAAGAACGTTTCCAGAGTTATCATGATAGCTGTCGCCTTTTTTATGGTGACGATTCTTTCAGCTCCGGCACAAGCGCAGTACGGCAGACGCGACCGGAACCGCGGCTACACAAAGGCATACGTCGAACAAGTCATCCGGCGTTTAGAGAACCAGAGCGACAGGTTTGTACGCTCCTTCGACCGTGCTCTTGACAACAGTCGGGTGGACGGCACGATGCGCGAAGACAACCTGAACCAGCGGGCTAGAGATTTGGAGAATGCGATTGACGTCCTGAGGCAGGAGTTTGACCGGACGGATCGCTACCAGGACACGCGCACGCAGGTCTCCGGAGTCTTGAGCGTGGCCGAGGACATCAACAGGGCCGTCAGGAACCGTCGCCTGAGAGGTAATACGGAACGCCTCTGGGCGCGTGTGCGAACCGAGTTGAACTCTCTCGCCTCGATCTATAACCTGCGTTCTCTGCGGTAGCGTACAGGTCGTCGCAGAAGCTGCTTAAAAGAAAAAGCGTCCTCTGGGAGAGGGCGCTTTTTCTTTATGAAAACTGTGCTGGCCCATTTATCTTCAATCTATCTCGGCGACGACGTCGATGCCGGGACAGACCTTCGATGAGTAGTCCGCTTGCCAACCTTTTACCACACGCGGACATCTATTGAACCTTCGATTTTTACAAGCATCAGGGAGATTCAATGCACAATTCAGGTTTTAAACGTTACGTCTTTATGGCGGCGGCTGCGCTTCTGCTGGTCGCGGCCTCTGCCTCCGTCTCGTTTGCGCAACTGGGGGGCCTGGGCGGCCTCGGCGACAAGCTCAAGAAGAAGACGCCCAATCTGCTCGGCGATAAGGCTCCGATCACGACTTCCTTGCCCGACGCTAAGTGGGGCGATGCCTCGAAAGACGGCTTCACGCCGCGCGAGGCCGAACGGTCGCTCATGACGCTCCAGCGGACCCCGAACGGCGGCTTCGTCCTACAGCCCGGCTACTACTCCATGCAGACGCAAAGCTACTGCCTGAAGGCTGGCACACACGGGCCGGGCGAGGGCGACGGCTATCTCTACGCGCCGCCCAAGGGTCCGGCCGAGGACGCAGTGATGACCATCGTCCGAAACTCCGTGAACCATCCGGAGATTCACCAGCACGATATTCAACTGCTGCTCTGGGCCATTATCGCGCGGGCTAAGTTCGAGGATTTGTCGTCCGAGCTGAAGGCGACGGCCTCGCGCCTGCTGACGCCGCGCCAGCTCGCATCGCTCAACCGCAGTGCGCTCGACGCTCTCTCCGGCAATGCGCTGACGGACGCGCTCGGCGGAGTGCCGGAGCCGCTCAGGCAGATCGCCCAGGCGGAGGCCAGCCTGCGCCAGATGCTGACCACCCCTGGCACGTCCTTCGCGGAGATGGAGCGCGTCGCGGTTCTTTCGGGCGCGGCCCCGCTCGGCGCGGGCAGTCAATCGGTGCCCTCGGGTCGCTGGTCTGTGCACCCTGACGGCTACTACGTGCGCTATCTGCCGAGCGGCTACAGCTCGACGCGCGTGGAGGTGTGGGTGCCGCAGGGCAGCCCCGCGGTCGGGAAGGAGTATGACCCGGCGACTCACATAGCCGTGCCCGGCAACACGGCCCGCCAGCGCCTCATACAGTCCGGCCGTCCGCAGGGTTCGCAGTAAGCACGCGGGTTTCAATCTAATCGTCCACAGTAAGGGCTTGCCTGATGCCTTGTGGCAAAGTGGGCACGCCCTCTCTCTTTACTTCTCTCTCTGCTTCTTCCGGCGCGGCGCGCGGGCTCAATGCGTCTCGTGCCATTTGCGCAGCAACCTCTCTTCTTTGTCAGGAGCAAGCCCGGCTTTCAATTCTTCGCGCGGGGGAGCTGTTCGATACCAGGCTAGTGTGTCTCTGATGGTGTCGCTCAGGGGGCGAAAGGTGAGGCCGGCAGCGATAGCCTTGTCACAGTTGATGAACATAAAGCCTCTCGCGTGCGGCGCTTCTTCTTCCGGCATCCAGAGGGGCATCTCGCCCCAAGGGACGACTCCCTCTTGCAGTAGAAAGTCATCACTGACCCACGTCAAAGAAGCATCGCTCCCGCTCACCGCTTTACATTCCTCCAGCACCCTTTCCATCGTCAAGGTGTGAGGCAATCCGTTGGTGTTATAGACGCCCGTTTCCCGACCTTCGATCATCCTCACAGCCCACTCGGCCAGGTCACGTGCGTCAATAAACTGAACGTAGCAGTCTGGACGACCAGGGGCCAGAACTTCGCCGCCGCGCGCGACGCGCACGACCCAGTAAGTGAATCGGTCTGTGTAATCATCTGGGCCGATGATTAAGCCCGGACGAAGGATGAGCACACGGTCGGGCAAGGCTTCCTCGGCCGCTCGCTCACACAGAGCTTTCAACCCGCCGTACATCTTCCCGTAACTCAGGGCGGAGGGCTGCCCCGACGTATCAATCGCGTTCGCCTTCTCCAACTGCTCGGCGGTCAGCGTGGCGACGGGCGCGGTTTCGTCCATCCCCGACCGGCTAAAATCCGGGTGTACGGAGAGACTGGAGATAAAGACGTAACGATCTACAGAACTGGACAGAGCCTCTGCCGACGCCCTGACGGTGCGCGGCAAGTACCCGCAGGCGTCAACGACCGCGTCCCAGCGGCGACCCCTTAGCCTGTCCAAATCGCTGTTTCGATCCCCGTGAATCGTCTCGACGTCCGGTAAATCCGCGGGCCGAAACTTTCCGCGGTTGAAAACCGTGACCTCATGATTGTGTGCCAGGGCCGCCGCGACCAGATGACGACCGACAAATCTAGTCCCGCCAATAATCAATAGCTTCATTCGTCACACCCTATTTTCAAGGCTCTATTATCTTCATGATGGGTCGTTGAGGACATGAGTCGTAGGGGGCGGCGGAAATTACTGTTGACTTAGTTTTCGCATTTGACGTATCAACACACTGATTGGCCCGATCTTTCCTTCTCCCAGAGGCATTGAATCCATGAAACGCTGCCCCTCCTGCAATCGCACTTACGCGGACGACCGCATGATGAACTGCGGGCATGACGGCGCGCCCCTGATGGCGGCCGCCTACAGCCCGCATGATGCGCCGCCCATCCCTCCCCCGCAAGCCTACATGCCGCCTCCGCCTCCTGGATACCCTCCGCCCGCGCACTGGCAGAATTATCCTCCGCCGGGCTATGCGCCGCCCGGTTATACGCCACAGAACTATCCGCCGCTGGGGTGGCAGCAGGCTGGGACAGGCGAATACGTTCAGTGCCCACGCTGCACGCGCCCCGATCCGGAAAAAATGAAGTTCACGTGGTGGGGCGGAGTCATAGGGCCGCGCATGTTCAGCCACGTCAAGTGCCGCTGGTGCGGGATGACTTACAACGGCAAGACTGGGAAGTCCAACACCACCAACATAGTCATCTACTCCGTCATCGTCTTCATTATTTTTCTGGGGATCGGTGTGGCGGTCCTCTCAATTAGGTAGAGAGATTGCAGGAGCAGTACGGGGGAGATTCAGGAGGCCGCCGCTTCGTCTGGCGTGATGATTCGCAGGTTGGGCGAATCCTGTAGCACGCGCGTGCCGGGCGGGACCGAGTGCGTCAGCCAGACGTTGCCGCCGATGACGCTCCCGCGCCCGACGACCGTCTCCCCGCCAAGAATAGTCGCCCCGGCATAAATCACCACGTCGTCTTCAATGGTCGGGTGTCGCTTGGTGTCCCGCACCAGGTCGCCGTCCGCGTCCTTGGCGAAAGAGAAAGCGCCGAGCGTGACGCCCTGATAGAGCTTGACGTTGTTGCCGATGACGGCCGTGCCCCCTATGACTACGCCCGTCCCGTGGTCTATGAAGAAAGAGGAGCCGATGCGCGTCCCAGGGTGTATGTCTATCCCTGTGCGGTGATGCGCGTGCTCGGTCATGATGCGCGGCAGCAGCGGGACCTTCAGCTTGAAGAACTCATGGGCCAGGCGGTAGACCATGACGGCGTAGATGCTCGGGTAGCTGAAGATAATCTCGTCGCGGCACGTGGCCGCAGGGTCGCCGTCCAATGCGGCCTGCACGTCCGTGGCCAGGACGCGGCGCAGGCGCGGCAATTCTTCCAGAAAGGCCGCGGCGCACTCGCCCGCTTCGCGCTCCGTCAGCAAGCACTCTGCGCCGAGCTTGTTGCCGTGGCCGACGGCGCGCTTGATCTGCTCGGTCAACACTTCGTAGAGCCAGGCCATGCGCGACTCGACGTGCGTGCGCAAACTCTCGCCCGTCAGCCCCTGTGCGCCGATGTAGCCCGGAAAGAGCAGCTCGTGAGCGGTCACGAGGACGCGCACGATTTCGGCGTGCGACGGCAGCGGCTGGCGATTAAGATGATGAATCTTCAGCTCGTCGTCCGAGTAGGACGCGACCAGCTCGCGCGCGGCCCGGTCAATCTTGTCACTCATCGTTTTTAAAAGTGAGGGTGAGGCAGATGCCAGATACTGGATGCTAGATGTCAGTGAAAGCCTTACTAACATCTAACATCCAGCATCCGACATCTGCCTTTATTCGATTTCTATCCCGCGCTCCCTGGCGATGCCGCGGGCTTTCATGATGACGTCGTCGTCAACGATCTCGGCTCCGCCCGTCCATGCCTGGACTTCTTCGACGGGGCGGCCCAAAGCCACGGCCAGCTTCTCGTCGCTCGAATCGAAGCCTTTGTCTCGCAGGTGCCTGAGCAGCGCGCGACCTTCCGCTTGATTGGTGCCGCGGTCGTCCACGGCCTGGTCTGTTTGTTCCCTCTCGCCCATGTTCTCTTCCATCATGCTCCAACCTCACTTTGCGGCTGACCCGAAACGGTTGCCGTGTAGCCTAAGTCCTGAATCTTCTTGACGAGCGTGCTCTGCTGCACCACCTCTTCGTCAAAGTCCACTATGGCGGTCTTGCGTTTGAAAGTCACGTCCGCCAACCGGACGCCCGCCGTCAGCTCCAGCGTCTCTTTAATCTCGGTCGCGCACGAATCGCAGTGCATCCCCTCGACATTCAGTTCTGCTCTCACCTCTACACCTCCTTGAATCTGTTTGCACGCTCAAACCATAAAACCGCGGGCCGCGCTCCCGCGCCCCACCTCGTCAAAAAGTGCCAACCTGTTCGAGCCTGCTGAATTCGCCGTATTATAGAAGGCGCAAGGCTAAATAAGAAGTGATGAGTGATAAGTAAAAGAAAGAAGTTTTTGGTAGCGTCCTAAATTGAATTACAAAACATGATCTGCGAGAAGTCGTCCGAGAGCCCCAACGGGGCGATAATTTGATAGCCTGGGGCATCGCCCCAGGAACCTGGCACAGTACATAATGCCAAGCCCTGAAAGGGCGGAATATGTATTGCGCCCTTTCAGGGCTTATCATCAATGGCGACGTGTGACCTGGGACGTTGCCCCAGGCTTTCATATCTCGCCCCTTCGGGGCTGTCTGACGGCTTCTCCCGGCTTCTGATTTCTGATTAGGACACCACTAAGTTTTTAACTCATCACTCGTCACTTTTCCTTCCCCCTTCTTTGGTTTAATTTGTCTTCGATGTCGGAGCAGTTCACCATTGCGCGGGCGATTGTCGAGGCGGCGCAAATCCTGCGCCAGGCGGGCGTGCCGGAGGCCCGGCGCGAAGCCTCTTCGCTCCTGGAGGAGATCATCGGGCGCGACCGGACGTTTTTGATTACGCACGCTGAAGACCTCCTGGCCGCTTCCGAAATCCGCCGCCTGCGCGCCTCTGTCGAGCGCCGCGCGGCGGGCGAGCCGCTCCAGTACATCACGGGGCACCAGGGATTTTACGGCCTCGATTTCGAAGTCACGCCGGACGTCCTCATCCCGCGCCCGGAGACGGAGCTACTGGTCGAAAGGGCGCTCAACCTGCTGGATCAGGCGGACGGGCCACAACTCATCTGCGATGTCGGCACGGGGTCTGGCTGCATCCCCATCAGCATCCTGCACGAACGCAAGCTGGCGCGTGCCGTAGGCGTTGACTTCTCCTGGCCCGCGCTCCGGGTCGCCGCGCGAAACAGTGCGCGGCACAACATTGGTGCGCGCCTGGCCCTCGTCGCCTCCGACTGCTTCGGCGCTCTTCATCCCGACCGAGCGCGGTTTTCCATGATCGTCTCGAACCCTCCGTACATCGAAGAAGCGGCCTTCGCAGGGCTGCAACGCGAGGTGCGCGAGCACGAGCCGCGCACGGCCCTCACGCCAAGCGGAGACGGCCTCGGCGTTATACGCCGGCTGATAGAGGACGCGCCTCTCTTTCTTCATTCCGGCGGGCACCTGTTGATGGAGATAGGCTTTGACCAGCACGAAGCGGTCAGGCGTCTAATCGATTCCAGAGTCTGGGAGCTTTTAGATATCGAAAAAGACTTGCAGGGCATCCCGCGCATCGTCGTGCTCAGAAAACTCTAGGGCACGCGCGGGACATGGGCTGGAGGGAAGCGTCGTCTACGCTCAATGAATCGAATAGCCTGCCACGCGCCACCTGCCGTCTTTCCCTCTCTCCAGGGTGACGACCTCGGAGGCCGCCGGGAATTTCGTGAACGAGCTTTCAAATTCAACCGTCACCGTCTCCGTCTCCGGGTCCGAATAATCCGCGCTTTTGAATCGTCTCGTCTTAATCTTTCCGACTTTCCCGATAAAAGGCTGGAGGGCCGATTGCCATTTGTCTCTGGCGAATTTGGCCCGGAGCTTGTCTGACAACTCTTCCCAGCTCTCCGTGAAGCGCCCGGCATCGATCAGTTGCAGCCAGCTTTCCGTCAACTTTCGCAAGCTGCTTTGATCCGCTTCACCGAGCGCGCGACCGGAGATTTCCCGGATGATGACACCCGCGAAGTCGTCAACCGCGCCGGCCATGAATCTGTTCACCCCCGGCTCTTCGTCCGCATTGACCTGAACGGCGACGACCAGGTTATGTGTCGTGTAATAGCGCATGTCCGAAAGGTAGCCTGGGAATTCCCCGTCGTGCCCGTAACTTTTCCCCCACCTGCTCCGGACAATCTCCACTCCCAGGCCGTAGCCCTCGCCCTCGCCAATCGTCGTGGAATTCAGCATCTCGTCCAGGCTCTTTTTCTGTAGGAGGTCGCCCGCGTAAAGCGCCCTGGCCCAGCGCGCCAGGTCTTCGGCGGTCGAAGCGAAGCCGCCGCCGGCCCACTCCCACTGCGGGTTGACGATGAATTTGCCGCCGACGATCATGGGCCTGTTTTGAAAATAGCCGGTAGCGACCTCGGGCAGGGTGCGGCTGTTCGCCGGAATCGTGCGCTCTAGTTTGAGCGGTTTGAGGATTCGCTCCGTGATCTCGTCATATAAGGTTTTGCCGGTCGCTTTCTCGACCAGCAGGCCAGCCAGAATGTAGTTGGTATCCGAATAATGGTGGCCTTTGCCCGGCGCAAAGAGCGGCTTTTTGTTGAGGACGTAGGCGACCAGCTCCTCGTACCGGATGTCTCTGCCCGGACTTTTGAACATAGAGTTGATGAAGCCGCTGCTGTCCACATGATTCTGAATGCCGCTCGAATGATTGAGCAGCATCCTGAGCGTAATCTCTTTCGCGTTCGGCAAGTGATGGAACCACTTCTCATTCCCGAGCAAACGCTCGATCTTCTCATCCAGATTTAATTTGCCTTCTTCGACCAGCAGGAGCGCGACCGCGGCGACGAAAGTCTTCCCTATGCTCCCGGCGAGCAGGCGGTCAGATGGTTTGAGCGGCCGCCCGGTCCCGAGGTCCGAGACGCCCGTGGACACAGAGCCAAAGCGACCGTCCGGTAGAACGAAACCGACCGTCGCTCCAGGGAGCTTTGACGACAGCCGGGCTTCATCCAGCCGCGCTTGCAGCTTTCCGAGAATGCGGGCGAGCTTTTCATCCTCCTGCACTGTAGCGCCAGCGGCGGCTTCGGCTTTTCCGGCGAGCTGTCCCTTCAGACTCCCTTGTGCCAGGGCCGCGCTTGAGTTTAAGTTTGCGGCGCAGAGCAGCGACCCCATCAGGACGAGCGATGATAATCTCTTCGACATTCTCTACTCCTTAGAAGCGGACCGGGATGAGGTTTTAAGGGAGAGGAGCCACAAAGACTGTGCAGCGTCAAACGTGACGGTCGAACCCAGAGGCCGGGTAGATAATACGCCGACCGGGCGGGTGATTAATACCGTTTGTTTGTCCCCGCAATTTCCACCGTCATTGCCTGCGTCAACGCTTTTGGCATATATTGTCGCACTCTCAAGCTAAACTATCAGACCAGCAGAGAAAGGCTTTAAAGTCATCATGCCGAATAGCGTTCCCGTAACGGTCGCACATGGCGACGGCATCGGCCCGGAAATCATGGCGGCCACGCTTCACATTCTGAAAGAGGCGGGCGCGGCGCTGGAGATCGAGACCATAGAGATCGGCGAGAAGGTTTACCTGGCCGGTAACAGTGCCGGCATCGAGCCGAGCGCCTGGGACTCCTTGCGCCGCACGAAAGTGTTCCTCAAGGCTCCGATCACCACGCCGCAGGGCGGGGGCTTCAAGAGCCTGAACGTGACGGTGCGCAAGACCCTCGGCCTCTACGCCAACGTTCGCCCGTGCGTCTCCTATCACCCGTTCGTCGAGACGAAGCACCCGAACATGGACGTGGTCATCGTCCGCGAGAACGAGGAAGACTTGTACGCGGGCATCGAGCATCGTCAGACCGAGCAGGTCGTCCAGTGTCTGAAGCTCATCTCGCGCCCAGGCTCCGAGAAGATCGTGCGCTACGCCTTTGAGTACGCGCGCCGCAACAACCGCAAGAAGGTCACGTGCTTCACGAAAGACAACATCATGAAGCT
This sequence comes from Pyrinomonadaceae bacterium, assembly GCA_035275605.1. Lineage (GTDB taxonomy): Bacteria > Acidobacteriota > Blastocatellia > Pyrinomonadales > Pyrinomonadaceae > QHXM01. Next base: position 1,503 of record DATEMM010000310.1, on the reverse strand, counting down.
GACCGATGGACTCTTTCACAAGGTCTTCGACGAAATCGCAGCCGAGTACGCCGACATCGAGAACGAGCACTGGATCGTGGACATCGGCGCGGCCAAACTGGCCGACACGCCCGAAGCCTTCGACGTGGTCGTGATGCCGAATCTCTACGGTGACGTGCTCTCGGACGTCGCGGCGCAGATCGCTGGCTCCGTCGGCCTCGCCGGCTCGGCCAACATCGGCGAAAACGTCTCGATGTTCGAGGCCATTCACGGCTCTGCCCCGCGCCGCGCCGGGCAGAATCTGGCGAACCCCTCCGGGCTCCTGCTCGGCGCAATCCTGATGCTCGTACACATCGGCCAGGTTGAAGCGGCCGAGCGCGTGCACAACGCCTGGCTGAGCACCATCGAGGACGGCGTTCACACCTACGACATTTACGCCGAAGGCGTCAGCCGCCAGAAGGTCGGGACGCGCGAGTTTGCCGAGGCGGTCGTCGAACGACTGGGGCGCTCGCCGCAGAAGCTAAAACCCGCCAGCTACAACGCGGGCAGCAATGAAGCCTTCGCCGCTCAGTCGTCGTCAAATGATAGAGTGCGCGCGAAGAAGGAGCTGGTCGGCGTGGACGTCTTTCTGGACTGGCGCGAGGGCTCGCCGAACGAACTGGGCGAACGCTTGGGCCAGATGGCGGGCGAGCGTTTGCAGTTGCGCATGATCAGCAACCGCGGCGTGAAGGTCTGGCCGGGCGGGAACCCGGAGACATTCTGCTCGGATCACTGGCGCTGCCGCTTCGTCTCGCGGTCGGACGGGGGCACTGTGAGCCACACGGAGATAGTTGAATTGCTGCGGCGCGTGGGCGACGGCGGCTTCGACTTCATCAAGACTGAGAACCTTTGCAACTTCGACGGAGAGCGCGGCTACTCGCTCGACCAGGGAGAATAAATGACGATGATTGAGACCGAACAGAAGGTTGAGGACAGAATGCACGACGCCGCGGCGGCACGCCCGCTAGTCGCCGTCATCATGGGAAGCAAATCCGATTGGGAGACGATGCAGCACACCGACGACATGCTCAAGCGCTTCAACATCCCGCACGAGTGCCGCGTCATCTCCGCGCACCGCACGCCAGCCATCGCGACCACCTTTTCCGAGACGGCCGAGGCCCGTGGGCTGGAAGTAATTATCGCCGCCGCGGGCGGTGCGGCGCACCTGGCCGGGGTCATCGCCGCACAGACCCTGATCCCTGTGCTCGGCGTGCCGATGGAAAGCAAGGCGCTCAAGGGGCTCGACAGCCTCCTCTCCATCGTGCAGATGCCGGCGGGCATCCCCGTCGGCACGCTCGCCATAGGCAAGGCCGGAGCCGTCAACGCCGCGCTCTTCGCCATCAGTATCCTGGCCAACACCCGACCCGAGCTCAGGGACCGCCTGCGCTCCTTCCGCGAAGAACAGGAGCGCCAGGTCCGCGAAGCAACCTTACCTTAGGCCAGTGGACAGTGGGCAGTGGTCGGTGGTCGGTGGTCAGTGGCCAG
>DATEMM010000309.1:0-15689 GCA_035275605.1 Pyrinomonadaceae bacterium | reverse complement strand
GCGCTGGGGCGACTGGGTGGGCGAGATGCGCGGGCGCTCCACGGGCTCTCTAGTGGCGGACCGGATGGGCGAGACGACGACTTACGCGCTTTTTAATTTGCAGGAGCGCGGGACGATGTTCGTGCGCCCGAGCACTAAGGTTTACGAGGGAATGATTATCGGCGAGAACGCGCGCGCGGTTGACCTGGACGTCAACGCCGTCAAGGAGAAGAAGCTGACGAACATGCGCGCCTCGACCGCGGACGAGGCGATGCGCCTTGTGCCGGTCAAAGACCTCTCGCTGGAGCAGGCGCTGGAGTTCATCGCCGACGACGAACTGGTCGAGGTCACACCGCAAACCATACGCCTACGCAAGCGCGTGCTCAGAGCGAACGAGCGACCGAAGAAAAAAGAGGCATAAGACGTCAGATTTATTCCAAAGAGGGTATCGAAGAGACAATTTAATCTCCAGCCAATAGGTTCCAGAGCAAAAGCATACTGAGTGAAGCAGGTGCAATCCTTAGCTCCTTCGCGCTGCGTCTCCCTCCGGCCTATAGGCATCTCCCTCTTCATCTTCATCCTCCTTTTCGGGATCGTAAACCTCGTACCCGGTCGAGTCGTCGTAGTAGTAGCTGCCGGGCGCTCTCTCTTCCTGCCCGCCTGACGGATTAATCTCTTCCGGTGTATCATCTTTCCGCTTGCTCATCGCACTCTCTCCTGACAAAGTAATCCTTAAGAGGTCCTGTTCTCCGAGGTGAATTATATGTTATCCGGGCTCTTCTCCCAGACACAAAGAACGCACGTGCGCCTGCTCCTGCTCTGTTTAATTCTTCTGCCGGCGTGGCCGGATGTCCGTGCGGCCGAGGCTGACTGGTCCGCGAAGCTAGACGGGCAGGTGCGCTTTTACCAGATGACGGAGCTGGGTGTGCTCGTCGTCGGGACTGAGAAATCCCTCTACGCTATCGGGGCCGAGGCGGGCGAAATTTTGTGGCGGCGTAAGAACGTGCGCCTGGACGAGACGAACGTCGCTCCTGTGCCAGGCACGGATGTCCTGTTGCTGAGCTTTGAGAACGGCGACCGCACGCGCCTGGAGGCCGTAGACCTCTTCACCGGCGACCAGCTCTGGCGAAGCGAGAAGGTCAAGGGCGGCGTCATGCAGATGGCCGTGGACACGGACAGCAACCTGCTCGCCGCGGTCTTCGTCAGGGACACTAAGAGTCGCGCGCGCGAAGGCTTCAAGCGCCGCCCCATAGTCCACACCTTCGATCTGGCGACGGGCGACGAGCTCTGGGACTATAAGATCGAAAGCGAAATCGAGATGATGCCCGTCCGCTGGAGCGAGGACAAAGGGGCCGAAACCGAATACACGCTCGACAACTATCACCCGCCGCTCTTTCTGGACGGCCGCCTCTACATCTTCTACGAAGGTGTGGCGTCTCTGGACGAGCGCACCGGGCGCGAGCGACAGCGCGAGCGTTTCCGCGTCAACGAAGAGGGCCTCGCTCTGACCGAGGCCGATCCGGTCTTTGACGAGCGCGCCATCTACACTTCCGGGCGCGGTCACTTGCGTGCCGTCTCGCGCACCAGCGGCGAGGAAATCTGGGAGGCGAAGGATTTGGGTCTGACCCCCGAGATGATGCTCACCGCGGATGGCGTGCTTTACGTCCGAACGGGCGGGCAGTTCACGCGCTTGAGCGACGGCGAAGTGGCCGCCCGCGGCGACTACGGCGTGAGCGCGATTGATGCGCGGACGGGCAAAACCATCTGGCGCTACAAGGGCGCGGACAAAGGCATCACCAACCTGGCTGTGCCGGATTCGTCCACCGTCCTCGTCGCCGACCGTGACGACCTGATCTTCATAGACGCGCAGACTGGAAAGCGGCGCGCCAAAGTCTCTCATAAGATTGAAGAGGCGGCCTTCGTGTTGAGTAACGAACGGGGCGAGGCTGTCGTCGGCGGTCGCAACGAGATCGCAGCCTTTGACACGCGCGGCGGCGGCGAGAGCATCTGGCGCGCTCGCTATACGCCGCCTGGCCGCGGGTTCCTGCGGACGGTCGCGGCCGTGGCCGCGCGCGCAGCCTCGCTCTACTTCCGTTACGGTGGCACAGTCACCACGGCTTTTCGCGGCGTGCAGCTCGCGCGCACGGCGGCCAGCTCCTTGCGCTGGTCCGGGCTTGCCGCGCGCGTCTCCGCGCCGAATCTGACGAGCCTCGCGACCGACCGCGCGCGCGATTACGTCTCGCAGCGCTTCGCCTCCTTCGGCGTCGTCTCACGCCTACGCGGAATGTCCGCAACGCGTCCGCGCGTCTCGCTCCCGCGCGCGCCTCGCCCCTCCGTGGACGCAGGGGACGTGGGCGAGCGACTGCTGGACCGCATTGACCCGGCCAACCAGTTGGAAAGACTGGCACGGTTTTTCTGGCACCGCGACCGGCTGGCGGCGTTGAGAGGAATGCATATGTACTTCTATACGGACTTGAAAGGAATCGGCAACGGGTTGGCCGGCGTCAACATTCACACGGGGCGCACGGATGTTCAGTTGCGCCTCAGCGACCCGGATGAGCGATTCATCACGGACGAAACGACACGCCTGCTCTACGTCTCGAAAGGCGACCGCCTGCTGGCCTACAGGATGAGCGGGGAATAACGGTCGTCATCTGGTATGATTATGTGACCCCCAAAAGCAAATCTGGTTACGGTCGGGGCAGGGATGAGAGGGTCCCTGTCCGCTGGTTGTCGAACAAGCGGGCAGAAGACCTTTATCCCTGCCCCGAATAATTTAACGTAGGGGAGTAAATGGTTAGAGTCTTCGAGGCACTTTTCGGAAACCGCAGGCGCGCTTCCCTGGATGAGGATGAAGAGCCGATTCGCGGGGAGCTGTACAGCATCGAGCGCCTCGAACAGTTCGCCGCCTCTTTAGCCTCCGAGCACAAAATCTCCACCGAGCAGAAGCGCGGTCGCCGGCTTCTGACGCGCCTCGAAGAGAACGGGCGAAAGCTCTTCGCCGCTTACCGCTCGCTCGGCCTGGCCATTCGCAACGAGCGCACCATCTCGCCCGCCGCCGAATGGCTCGTCGATAACTTTCACATCGTCGAAGAGCAGTTGCGCGAAATCCGCGAAGACCTCCCACGCAGCTATTACTATGAACTGCCAAAGCTCGCCGGGGGCGAGCTCGACGGCTACCCGCGCATTTACGCCATCGCGCACGCGTTCGTCGCGCACACGGACAGCCGGCTCGACGCGGAGACCCTGCGCCGCTTCGTCCGCGCCTACCAGACGGAATCCGCCCTGACCATCGGTGAGCTATGGGCGCTCGCCATCAGCCTGCGCCTGGCCCTCGTGGAAAACCTGCGCCGCCTGACTACGCGCGTCGTCAGCTCGCGCGAAGAGAGGGAAGAGGCGGACCTTCTCGCCGACCGCCTGCTCAACATGACGTCGCGCCCTGCCGAGGAATTGGTCGCCCTCATCAACGAGCGCTGGAAGAGGCGCGAGCAGTTGGGACGCGCCTTCATCGTTCACCTGGTTCAGCGCCTGCGTGACCAGGACCCTGTGGTCATGGCCGTGATCGACCGGCTGGAGCAGCACCTGGCCGAGCGCGGCAGCTCCACGGAGCAGCTCGTACACCTTGAGCATCAGCGGCAGGCCACCGCGCAGGTCACCGTCGGCAACATCATCACGAGCATGCGCCTGCTCTCCACGTTGGACTGGCGCGACTTCTTCGAGGAGGTCAGCCTCGTTGACCCGATCCTCGGCGAAGACCCGGCCGGCGCTTACCTTCGCATGGAGTTCGCTTCACGTGACCGCTACCGCCACGTCGTCGAGCGCATTGCCAAGCGCACGCGCTCGGACGAGCTGAAGGTGGCGCGCCGTGCCGTCGAGCTGGCACAGAAGTCCCGCGAGGCTGACCCTTCGGAGGAGCGCCGCGCACACGTCGGCTACCACCTGATTGACGACGGGGCCGGTGAGCTGGAAAGGGAATTCAATTACCGCCCGCGCCTTGACGAAAGAATCACTCGCGCCATCTTTCGTCACCCGACGCTCATCTACCTGGGGACGCTCGCGCTCCTGACCCTGCTCATCGCTGGCACCTTTCTCTACTACGCCTTCCGCGCGGGCGCGACGCCCCTGACGCTCCTTGCGTGCGCGCTGCTGGTCATCATCCCGGCGAGCGACCTGGCCCTGGGCGTTTTGAACTGGGACGTGACGCGAGTCTTTTACCCGCGCGTACTGCCCAAGATGGACACGGCTCGCGGGATTCCGGATGACGCGCGCGCCTTCGTCGTCATTCCGACCCTTTTCACGAGCGTCGAAACCGTGCGCGAGCTTCTGGAAAAGCTGGAGGTGCACTACCTGGCCAATCAGGACGAGCGTCTTTCGTTCGCGCTGCTGGGGGATTTCGCGGACGCTGCCAGGGAGGAGATGCCCGAAGACGAGGCTTTGCTAGATGCTGCGCTGGGCGGGATTGAAGCTTTGAACAAACGCTACGGCACAGAGGGCGAGCCGCGCTTCTTTCTCTTCCATCGGCGCCGCCAGTGGAACGAGCGCGAGGGGAAGTGGCTCGGCTGGGAGCGCAAGCGCGGCAAGCTGCATGAGTTCAATCGCCTTTTGCGCGGCGCGCGTGACACGAGCTTTATAGTCTCGACCGCCGACCCTTCGTCTTTAACGAACGTCCGTTACGTCATCACGCTCGATTCGGATACGCAGCTTCCGCGCGACGCGGCGCGGCGTCTAATCGGCACCATCGCGCACCCGCTCAACCGCCCGCGCTTCGACAAAGGTCAGGGGCGCGTCACTGAAGGGTACAGCATTCTGCAACCGCGCGTCAGCATCTCTTTGACGAGCGCCTCGCGCTCGCGCTTCGCGCGCGTCTTCTCCGGCAACACAGGGATTGACCCTTACACGACCGCCGTCTCAGACGTTTACCAGGACCTCTTCGGCGAGGGCAGCTACACGGGCAAAGGGCTTTACGACGTGGACGCCTTCGAGGCTGCGCTCGATAACCGCGTCCCCGACAACGCGCTGCTCAGCCACGACCTCTTCGAGTCGCTCTACGCGCGCGCCGCGCTCGTCACTGACATAGAGCTTCTGGATGACTATCCTGCTTACTACGACACTTACGCCAAGCGCCAACACCGCTGGACGCGCGGTGACTGGCAGATCGCGCGCTGGTTGATGCCGCGCGTGCCGGACGCAAGCGGGCGACGTGTGCGCAATCACTTGCCGCTCATAGCGCGCTGGAAGATTTTCGACAACCTGAGGCGCAGCCTAGTCGCCCCGGCCCTCCTTTTGTGGCTCGCCCTAGCCTGGACCGTCCTGCCGGGCTCAGCCCTCATCTGGACGCTCTTCGCCCTGCTCGTGCTGGCGTTCCCGGTTTACGCGCACGTCACGACGAGCCTTCTCATACACCCGCGCGGCGTTCCCTGGACGAGCCACTTCTGGAGCGTCTGGGGCGACGTGCGAACGAACACGGCGCAGGTCGCTCTCACCCTGACCTTCCTCGCGCACCAGTCCTACCTGATGACGGACGCCATCCTGCGCACCCTTTATCGCAAGCTGGTTTCGCGCAAACACCTACTCGAATGGGTGACGGCGGCGCAGGCCGAAAGCTCCAGCCGTCATGACAGGAAAGCTTACCTGCGCTTCATGTGGCCGGCAGAGCTGCTCGCAGGGATCGTGCTCGTGCTCATTCTCTGGCTGAGGCCGGAGGCTTTGCCGCTCGCCGCGCCCTTTCTCTTCGCGTGGGCTTTGTCACCGCTCATAGCGCACTGGGTCAGCCGCCACGCGCCGCAGCAGGAACAGGTGCTGACGGCAAAGGATGCGCGCGCGGCCAGACTGGCGGCTCGGCGCATCTGGCGCTTCTTCGAGACCTTCGCGGGCGAAGAGGACAACTGGCTCACGCCCGACAACTTTCAGGAGGACCCGCGCGAGGTCGTCGCTCATCGCACCTCGCCGACGAACATAGGGCTGCACCTTCTCTCGACCATAGCCGCGCATGACTTCGGCTACGCGGGCACGCTCGAACTGACCGAGCGCCTGGGGCTCACTTTCACAACCGTCAGGAAGCTGCAAAAATTCCGCGGCCACTTCTTCAACTGGTACGACACGCATAACCTTGAGCCCCTGACGCCCCAGTACATCTCGTCCGTTGACAGCGGCAATCTCGCCGGGCACCTCATCGCCGTCAAGCAGGGCCTCCTGGACGTCAGCGAGCGTCCGCTCTTCGGCGCAAGGGTGGTGAAGGGAATCGGCGACACCGTTGACCTGCTGAGGGAAGAATCGGGTCGGCTCGACCCGGTTCAGCAGCGCACGCAGGTCGTCACCATTAAAGAGCTGCGCCGTGAGATTGAGGCGTGCGCGCACCTAGTGGCGGCCGACCTGCCGCAGACGCTCCCGGCCTGGGGCCTGCTCTTCGACTCGCTGGCACAGCGCGCGGCGGCCATCGAAGACATCGTCGGCGCTCTCTCGCACGAACACGGCTCCGGCGGCTTCGAGGAGCTCAACTACTGGGTCGCCTCGCTGCTCCGCCAGGTGCGCGCCCTGCGCCGCGACTTCAACACCCTGACGCCGTGGGCCGGGAATTTGACCGAGAGCGTCACCAGCGCCGTCGAAGATTGCCCGCCCGAAGCGCTGGCCCTCTGGCAGGAAATCGAGGCCTCGCTCGATCGCGTCCCGCCGCTGGCACAAATACCCGAAGAGTGTGAGGGCGCGCTCGCGCGCTTGGAGACCTTGCGCGCGGCGGTCGAAGCCTGCTCGCTCGAACGCCTGCCGGGGCGTGAGGCGTTGCTCAACGAGCTTGGGCTGCTGACAGTCACGGTCGAAGAGGCAGCGGGCGCGGCACGGAATGCGCTGTCGCGCCTGACTACGCTCGTCAACCAGTGTGACCAGATAATCAATGAGATGGATTTCCGCTTCCTGCTGGACGAAGAGCGCAAGGTCTTTCGCATCGGCTACAACGTGACGGACGGGCGCGCCGATAACTCTTATTACGATTTGCTGGCCTCAGAATCGCGGCTCACCAGCTTCATCGCCATCGCCAAAGGCGACGTGCCGCAGGAGCATTGGTTTCGTCTCGGTCGTCAGTTGACTCCCGTTGACGGGAGCCGCGCGCTGGTTTCGTGGACGGCAACGATGTTCGAGTACCTGATGCCGCTCCTCGTCATGCGCGATTTCGCGGACACGCTGTTGGGAGAAACTTACCGCGCGGCCGTCGCGCGGCAGATCGAATACGGCTTCGAGCGCGGCGTTCCGTGGGGCATCTCCGAATCGGCCTACAACGCGCGCGACCTGCACCTCAACTACCAGTACGGGCCGTTCGGCGTTCCAGGCCTCGGCCTCAAGCGCGGTCTCAGCCAGGAGCTGGTCATCTCGCCCTACTCAACCATGCTCGCCGGGATGATTGACCCGCTGGCCGCGAAGGAGAATCTTGATCGTCTGGCGCGTGAAGGCGCGCTCGCCCGCTACGGCTTTTACGAGGCGATTGACTACACGCCCGAGCGCGTGCCGCAGAATCAGCAGCGCGTCATCATTCGCGCCTTCATGGCACACCACCAGGGGATGAGCCTCGTCGCCATCGACAACGTGCTCAACGGAAACGTCATGCAGAAGCGTTTCCACGCGGACCCGCTCGTACAGGCCACTGAATTGCTCCTGCAAGAGCGCATCCCCGTCCACGTCGCCGTCACGCGGCCCAGGGCCGAAGAGGTCTCTATGAGCCGCGTCGTGCGCGGGGCCATCGCGCCCGTAGCGCGCCACTTCGACACGGCCGATTTGCCGACGCCGCGCATGCAGCTCCTCTCGAACGGAACTTATTCAGTGATGGTCACGACCGCCGGTGCAGGCTATTCCGTCTGTTCGCCGCTCGCGGTCACGCGCTGGCGCGAGGACGTGACGCGCGACAACTGGGGCAGCTTCTGTTACCTGCGCGACGTGCGCACGGGCGCGGTCTGGTCCGCAGGGTTTCAGCCGACGGGGCGCGAGCCCTCCTCCTACGAGGTCAGCTTCTCGGAAGACAAGGCCGAGTTCTGGCGGCGCGACGCGGGCATCTTCACGCACACAGAGATCATCGTCTCGCCGGAGGACGACGCGGAGGTGCGCCGCGTCTCCGTGACGAATCAATCCTCGCGCGTGCGCGAGATAGAGTTGACGAGCTACATGGAAGTGGTGCTCGCGCCGGGCTCATCCGACGCCGCGCACCCGGCTTTTAGCAACCTCTTCGTCGAAACGGAATTCATCGCGGCCGAGAATGCGCTGCTCGCGCGTCGCCGCCCGCGCTCGGAAACGGACGAATTGGTCTGGGGCGTGCACACGGTCGTCACGGAAGGCGAAGCCATCGGCCCGGTGCAGTACGAGACAGACCGCGCGCGCTTCCTTGGCCGCGGCCACACGCCGCGGGCACCTGTGGCCGTGATGGAGGACCGCCCGCTCTCGAATACGACGGGAACGGTGCTCGACCCGGTCTTCTGCCTGCGCCAGCGCGTGCGCCTCAAGCCTAACGAGACGGCGCGCGTCTCCTTCGCCACGATGGTCGCGCGCTCGCGCGAAGAGGCTCTGGGGCTGGCGGACAAGTATCACGACACGAGCACGTTTGAGCGTGAGGCGCGGCTCGCCTGGACGAAATCCAAGGTTGAGATGCTGCACCTCAACATGGACCCGGAGGAGGCGCATCTCTTCCAGCGACTCGCCGGGCGGCTGCTCTACTCCGATCCGTCTTTGAGGCCGCGCCCGCACGTGCTCGCTCTGAATACGAAGGCGCAGTCCTCCCTGTGGCCCTACGGCATCAGCGGCGACCTGCCCATTGTCCTCGTCCGCATCGGCCAGGCGGAAGAACTGGACATGGTCCGACAGATTTTGCGCGGGCACGAATACTTGCGTCTGAAGGGGCTCAGCTTCGATCTGGTGATCTTGAATGACCGCCCGCTGAGTTACGCACAGGAACTCAACGAAGACTTGCAGGCGTTGATTCGCAAGACGGGCTCGCAGGCGTTGCTGGACAAGCCGGGCGGCGTCTACCTGCGGCGCACGGACATCATGCCAGAGGCCGACAGGATTCTGCTGCACACAGTGGCGCGCGTCGCCATCGTGACCGACCGCGGCTCGCTCGACGAACAGCTCGTGCGCCGCCCCGTCGAGAACGAGTTGCCGCTCCCCTTCGTCCCGCGCCGCCCCTCGCGCGCGTATCCTGAGCCGACCGTCGAGCTTCCGAAACTACAATTCTTCAACGGCCTCGGCGGCTTCGGCCCGGAAGGTCGCGAGTACGTGACCGTTCTGGGTGAAGGGCAGTGGACGCCCGCGCCTTGGCTGAACGTCGTCTCGAACGGGCTGGATTTCGGCTTTCAGGTGACGGAGACTGGGGCCGGCTTCACCTGGTCGGTCAACAGCCGCGAGAACCGTCTGACGCCCTGGTCGAACGACGCCGTCTCTGACCCGCCCGGCGAAGTCATCTACCTGCGCGACGAAGATACCGGGACGGCCTGGACGCCGACGCCTCTGCCCATCCGCGAGGCCGGGCCGCACGTCATACGTCACGGGCAGGGCTACACGGTCTTTGAGCGGACGAGCCACGGCCTGGCACAGGAGCTTTTGCAGTTCGTGCCGCTCGACGCGACCGTGAAGATTTCGCTTCTCAGACTGCGCAACCAGACGGATCGCAAGCGACGACTCTCCGTCACGAGCTACAACGAGCTGGTGCTCGGCGTGCAACGCAGCACTTCCGCCCCTTTCATCATCACGGTAGTGGACGAGGAGAGCGGCGCGATTCTCGCGCGCAATCCTTACAACAACGAGTTCGCCGACCGCGTCGCCTTCGTCCAGATGAGCGAGCGCGAGCGAACCGTTACTTGCGACCGCAAAGAGTTCATAGGGCGCAACAATTCCCTGGACAACCCCGCGGCGCTCAGGCGCGCGCGCCTGTCTGGTCGTAGCGGGGCCGGGCTTGACCCGTGCGCCGCGATGCAGGCTTTCATCGAGCTTGCGCCCGGAGAGTCGCGCCAGATAGTCGTCCTCCTCGGCGAAGGCGAAAACGCTGACGAAGCGCGCCGCCTCGCCCACAGGTTCAGCCAGGTCGCGGAGGTCAACCGGGCCTTTGAGAGCGTCATCAATCACTGGGACAATCTACTTGGCACAATCGAAGTCCGCACGCCGGACGCGGCGATGGACACGCTCATCAATCGCTGGCTGCTCTACCAAACGCTGGCCTGCCGCGTCTGGTCGCGCTCGGCCTTCTACCAGTCAGGGGGCGCTTACGGTTTCCGTGACCAGTTGCAGGACGTGATGGCGCTCGTCTACTCGCAGCCAGAGATTGCGCGACAGCAGATAGTGCGCGCCGCCGCGCGCCAGTTCAAAGAGGGGGACGTGCAGCACTGGTGGCACCCGCAGACGGGGCGCGGCGTGCGCACGCGCTTCTCGGACGATCTCCTGTGGCTGCCCTTCGTCACGAACTTCTATATAGAAGTGACCGGCGATAGCTCCGTTCTGGACGAAGTCGTGCCCTTCATCGAAGCCCCCCTGCTTGAGCCGGACGTGAGCGAGTCTTACACGCAGCCGACCACCTCCACGGAGACGGCCACTGTCTACGAGCACTGTGCGCGGGCGCTAGACAGGAGTTTGGGGACCGGCGCGCATGGATTGCCGCTGATGGGTTCAGGCGATTGGAACGACGGCATGAATCGCGTCGGGCATCTTGGCAAAGGCGAGAGCGTCTGGGTCGGGTGGTTCCTGCACACGACGCTCAACGGTTTCAGCCCGTTCGCTGAGGGCCGCAATGAGGGGAAACGCGCCGCCCAGTACCGCGGGCACATGACGAAGCTGAAGAAGGCGCTCGAAGAAGCAGCCTGGGACGGCGACTGGTACCGCCGCGCTTACTTTGACGACGGGACGCCGCTCGGCTCCGCGCAGAATGAGGAGTGCCGGATCGATTCCATAGTGCAGTCGTGGGGCGTCATCTCTGGCGCGGCCGACCCGATGCGCGCCGCGCGCGCCATGTCCGCCGTCGAACAGTACTTGATCCGGCGCGGAGACGGCCTCGTCATTCTGTTCACGCCGCCGTTCGATAAGAGCGAGCTCGACCCTGGCTACATCAAGGGCTACGTGCCGGGCGTGCGCGAAAACGGCGGGCAGTACACGCACGCGGCGCTCTGGACCTTGATCGCTTACGCGAAACTGGGCGACGGCGACCGCGCGGGCGAACTCTTCGCGCTCCTGAATCCGATCAGCCACGCCTCGACCCGCGCCGGGCTGCACAAGTACAAGGCTGAGCCGTATGTGGCGGCGGGCGACGTTTACGCCGTCCCGCCACACACGGGGCGCGGAGGCTGGACCTGGTACACAGGCTCCGCCAGTTGGATGTACCGCGCCGGGCTGGAATCAATTCTAGGCTTCGAGCTTCGGGCGGAGAAACTGCGTATGGAGCCCTGCATCCCGCGCAGTTGGCGCGGCTACGAGATTAACTACCGGCGCGGGCAGACGCGCTACCATATCAAGGTCGAAAACCCGTTCGGCGTGAGCCGCGGCGTGGCCGAAGTCTGGCTCGACGACGTGCGCCAGCCGGAAATCGAAATCACGCTCGCCGACGACGGCAAGACGCATCAGGTGCGAGTCGTCCTGGGTGAGAGGGAGCCGACGCCCGAGGAAGAGGCTGCGCGCTCGGCGCAGTCGCAGACGCTGAGCAGCCAGGCGCGCTGAACTTGCAAGTCCAACTGCCAAAACTTTACCCGATTACGGATGCGCGCCTCTCCCTACTCTCGCACGCCGAGCAGGTCAGTCGCTTGAGCGCAGGGGGCGCAAGGTTCGTTCAACTGCGCGAAAAACATTTGTCGCCGCGCGAGTTCTACAGGGAAGCCGAAGACGCCCTGCGAGAGGCGCGCGCGCGCGACGTGCGGCTAGTCATTAACGACAGAGCCGACGTTGCGCTCGCGCTCGCGGCCGACGGCGTTCATTTGGGCCAGGACGACCTTCCGCCGGAGGCTGCGCGCAGGCTTCTGGGCGAACAGGCGATCATAGGCTTCTCCACGCACAACGTCGAACAGGCTAGGCGTGCCTCGCTCCTGCCAATTGATTACGTGGCCATCGGTCCCATCTTTCCCACTTCGTCCAAAGAGAACCCGGACGCGGTAGTCGGCTTGGAGGGCCTGCGCCGCGTGCGCGAGGTCGTCCGCGAGATTCCCCTCGTGGCCATCGGCGGCATTACTCTCGAAAACGCCCGGCAGGTCCTCGAAGCCGGGGCCGATTCCGTGGCCGTCATCAGCCTGTTACTCTCCCGTCCGGCGGAAATAGAGAGCCACACGCACAGGATTATCAGCCATCTCTCCACCTGATTCCCGAAAAACTGCCAGTAAAACGCGAAGGCCAACACTTTTTGCTTGCGTTTTGCCAGTGTTATACGCGACAATTGGCAGGTCGTTCGGGGCGGCGTGTAGTCTGCCGTCCTCGCCTCTTCGGAAACTTAAACATTCTGGCTTGCCTCTGGACCGTCTCCGGTCATTTCCACACTAGCGGAGCACCTTAACTTAAATGAGCTTCTTTGACCTGCCGCCCATCATCGAGCGCATGCTGCTCGTCTCGGACAAGATCAGCGACCTGAATTTCAGCGTGGGCCAGCCCCCGCAGGTCGAGATCAACGGGAAACTAACGCCCGTGCAGCCGCTCGGCCTACAGAAGTTGATGCCCTACCAGACGGAAATCATCGCGATGACCCTGATGCAGGGAAACCCTGAGGCCGCCGAGCGCCTGGCGCACACGGGCACGGCCGACCTCAGCTATTCGCTCCCGTCGCGCGTGCGTTTCCGCGTCAACATCTTTCAGCAGCGCGGCTCCTATTCCATAGTGATGCGCGTCATCCCGACCGACATCCCCAGCCTCGGCTCGCTCGGGCTCCCGTCGCAACTGGCCGAGATCGCCGAGTTGCGAAACGGCATAGTGCTCCTGACCGGCCCGACCGGCTCCGGCAAAAGCTCCACGCTCGCGGCCGTCATAGACATCATTAACGAGACGAAGCACTATCACGTCGTCACCATCGAAGACCCTATAGAGTTTCTGCACAACCACAAAAACTCCACGATCAATCAACGTGAGGTCGGCTCCGACACCAAAGACTTCCCCTCGGCCCTGCGCGCCGCGTTGCGCCAGGCCCCGAAGGTGATTCTCATCGGCGAGATGCGCGACTTCGAGACCACTGAGATTGCGCTCGAAGCCGCCGAGACGGGCCACCTCGTGCTCTCCACCTTGCACACGATTGACGCCTCGAAATCAATTGACCGCATCATCGGCCTGTACCCGAAGAACGAGGAGAAGGTGATCCGCACGCGGCTGGCACAGACCTTCCGCTACATCGTCTCGCAACGCCTGATTCCGCGCTCCGACGGGCGCGGGCGCGTCGCGGCGGTCGAGATTCTCAAGTCCAGCCCGCGCACACGCGAGTACATAGAGGAGGGCGAGAGCGAGGGCAAATCCCTGCTCGACGCGATGCGCGACGGGAAGCTAGACGGGATGCAGGACTTTGACGGCGTCATCAAGGACATGATCGAGCGCAAAATAGTGTCGCTTGAAGACGGCCTGGCCTTCGCCACCAATCAGAACAACCTGCTGCTGGCCCTGAAGGGGCTCTCCTCGTCCGAGGACTATATCCGCGCCGAGACGAGCGGCATCCCGGTCGGAGCCTTTAAGGACCATGGCTCGATGCTCAGCGCCATCGAGTAGCTGATTTCGAATTCTTCTTCAATCTTCTTCCGAGCGACTAGTAAAAATCATGATTGTTGTCTGTTCTCAATGTGCGACGCGCCTGCAACTGGACGACGCGAAAGTTCCCTCGCGCCCGTTCACCATGCGCTGCCCGAAGTGCCAGAGCATTATTCAGGGACAGCCGCCCGCCAGTTCAACCGAGCAGGGCGCGCTCTCGCTCGGCGAGACCCCGGCGCTGGAAAGCAGGCGATTCAACCCACAGATGGCCGCGCCCGCTTTCAAGCCGGCTGAGGCGACGGCGACGGAAACTGCGACCAAGTCTGAGAGCGACTCGAACCCGCCCGGCCCCGAGGCACTGGCACGCCTGCTGGCGGAACTGTTGCAGCAGGGCACGCCCGCAGCCGGTAACAAACCGACCGCCTCGCGCCTGGACTGGGAGCATCGCCGCGTGCTGATCTGCGTTACGCCTGCGCGGCGCGAGTTAATCGGGCGCGCTCTCGTTGACGCAGACTATCAAGCTTACGTCGCGGAGGACACGTCGCAGGCCATCGAGCGGATGCGCGAAGAGCAGATGGACGTAATCATCTTGGAGCCGGACTTCGACGCGGTGGAGCAGGGCGCGGCCTTCGTCACCAGCGAGATCAACGCCCTGCGCCCGGCCAAGCGTCGCCGCCTGCTCTTCTTACACCTCTCGCCGACGGCCCGCACCCTGGACAGCCACGCGGCCTTCGTCCACAACGTCAACGTCGTGGTCAACACCGCCGACATAGAGAACCTGCCGCAAGCCCTGGAGCGGGCGCTTCGGGATTACAACGACCTTTACCGGGACTTTAACGCCGCGCTCAACATCGCCTCCATCTAGCGGTCACTGACTGTCAGGACCCGCCCGCCCGCAAAAAGCACGTAATTAAGGGCAATTTCAGGCCCATTTTCAACGCTCTGCCGGAGAAACTTCTGGTAGAGCGTTTTCTTTATTCCTTTATATTTACTGAAAGTCTGTTTCTCGCGAGACCGGAAAAGGCGGCCGCGGCCCCGCCGACGGGGGGTGCCGTGTAGGCTGGCCGGTTCTTTTTTTTCAGCCGGTGCGGCCCGTCATGGTTGACATTTACCGGCGACACTTTTACTTTGCCAGACTGGGTAATTGCCGACAGCCAGTCCAGCTTCCAGCGTAGGCAGCTCTCTCTCTTTACAAAGCAAGGATTTCATCACAGTGAAAACGATCAATCGGCGGCATCTGAAACTCGACGGCAGGCGCTTCGTCAGCCTGACGTTTATCTTGGCAGCGGCCTTCGGCTGGCTCGCCTGGCCCACTTCCTCCCTCAGCCAGTCGTCCACGCCCATTCCGCTTAATCAAAGAGTGCTCGTCGTCTACAGCACCGTTTACCCCGAATCCCTCGACGTCGCCAACTACTACATGACGAAGCGCGGGATTCCGGCGGCCAACAAGTGCGCCGTCACGCCCGTACACGAGCACCGCATCCTCGACTGGGACGTTTACGAATCCTCAATCAAGGCACCCATCAGGACTTGTCTGGACGCGGTCGGCAGGGACAAAATCCTCTACATCGTTTTCTCGCACATGACCCCCTACAAGGTCGGCCCCGATTCTTACCTGCGCTCTTTAGACCAGCAGATCGCGGACATCTGGGACGAATATTCCCCTGGGATTTACGTGCCGGGCACGCACCCCTATTACGCGGATGCGCAGAGCCAGGGCAACGTCTACCTGCCTTTCGTCTCGCTGGCGGACTTTCGCCAGCAGCCGTCGGCCCCGCACCTTTACTCCGTCTGGCACCTGGAAGGGCCAAACGCCACCGTAGCCAAGGGGCTGGTCGATAAGGCCATGCAGGCCGAGACGAGCGGCCTCACGGGACAGGGATATTTTGACGGGCGCGGCTACGCCCCTGATGCTTACGACGCTGGCACAGTCCCAGATTACCGGCACCAGACGAGCGACTGGGACGTTCACCGGAGCGCAGATTTCGTGCGCCGCTCCGGAATCACCACGGACGAGAATTTTAATGACGAAGAGTACGGGA
>DATEMM010000308.1:0-5192 GCA_035275605.1 Pyrinomonadaceae bacterium | reverse complement strand
CCCGTCTGATGTTCCTCACGCACCGCGATGACATCGCGGACCACGCGGCTTTCAATTCGGAGTTTGGGGCCGCGCGCATCATGCACGCAGGCGACGGCGCAGCCCGGCTGCGACTGGAGCGCGTCATCGAAGGCGACGAGGCGGTGGAGTTAGATGATGAGTTGGTCGCTATCCCCGTCCCAGGGCACACGCGCGGCCACATGGTCTTGCTCTACCGGAACAAGTATCTCTTTACGGGGGATCACCTGGCCTGGTCGCCCACCAAAGAGACGCTGACGGCGTTCAGGGGCGCTTGCTGGTACGACTGGGCCGAGCAGACGCGCTCGATGGAGAAGCTTCTTGATTATGAGTTCGAGTGGGTGCTCCCAGGTCACGGGCGCATTCATCATGATTCAAAGGCAGGGATGCGCGCGCACCTGGAGCGATGCTTACGGTGGATGAAGGCGACGCCTTAAAAAAGCGCCGGATTAACTTTTTGGCCGTGGCCTAAATTGATTTACATAACATGATCTGAGGAAAGCTGTCCGAAAGCCCCAACGGGGCGCAATGTAATAGCCTGGGGCATCGCCCCAGGTAACAGGCCGCTTGCGTAGATAAGCCCTGAAAGGGCGGAATATGTATTGCGCCCTTTCAGGGCTTGACGTTGAATGCTGTGCCAGGTTCCTGGGGCGTTGCCCCAGGCTTTTATATCTCGCCCCTTTGGGGCTTTCGGACGGATTAGATGGGCTTCTGATTTTAGATTAGGGCACTACTAACTTTTTTCCTTTACTCTAAGCTCATTTTCGGTTAATTATGCTCCGGCGGCGTTGCCTGCGCCGGAAATTCCCTGTCGGAGCTAAAAACCAAACAAGATGATCCCCCTGAAACGCGTCCCCCTGCTTGTCGTTATCTTTCTGTCTTTTTCCGCCACCGCGCTGGCACAGAAGTTCTGCACCGTAGCTCCGCCGTCACCCTTCAAGCATAACGCGCTGATCGTGACGAGTTACGACCAGCGGGCGCGCCGCATGAAGACGACGCTCGAACACCCGAACGCGCTCGGAGGCGGCCTGCACCTTTACGCCTCGTTCTATTACCAGGACCCGAGATTGCGCTCCACGCCGACGATAGACATCTTCTTCATCTCGGCGGCGAAAAAGCCCCTCTACAGGGACTCGCACGCCTTGAGCCTCTTTGCCGACGGCGTCGCCCTGCCTTACAGCGTGGCGGCGCAGTACTACACGGAAGACGGCCCGAAGGGCACGACCGTCGAGAAGACCAGGATAACCTTGAGCTACGACGGGCTGCTCAGCCTCATCAAGTCCAGGCGCGTCCGCGCGCGCCTCGGCGCAACCGAGTTCGAGTTGACCAACAATCACCTGGAGTCCCTGCGCGAGATAGCCATGCTGATGTCCCCGCCGCCCCCGTCCAGAGTGGCGAAGAGATAAGTTTCGGCGGAAAGACGACAGACTCCGAAAGACTAAGGGCGCGTGCTATTCCGCGCCCTTTTTGATATTTTTAGCGGCGGGTCGCTTCCGGTCAGGCGCTAATCAGAGCTTAAAGGAGTTATCCGATGAGGCATAAATTTACGGCCAACGTATGGCAGGAAGATCAATGGTTCATAGCACAGTGCCGCGAGGTTGACCTCGCCAGTCAGGGTGAGAGCGAGGAAGAGGCATTGACCAATCTGCGCGAAGCCCTGGAACTACATTTCGAGCCGCCCACGGCCAACCTAGTCCCAGAGATTCGCACAATTGAGATCGAAGTCCGCGCCGCATGAAGCCTCTGCCTTTCCGTGAAGTGAAGCGCAAACTCGAAGCCGCGGGCTTCGCGCAGGGAAGTCAAAAAGGCAGCCACGTCAAATTCGTCAGGCAGACCGAGCAGGGTATCCGCACCGCCATCGTCCCGCAGCACCGGGAAATTCAGATAGGAACACTACGAAGTATCTTGCGCCAGGCCGGAATCAGCCCGGAGGAGTTCGACCGTCTATAAAACAATAGACAAGTCGCGGCGAAGACGGGAGAGAGCGTGCTATTCCGCGCCCGTTTTGTTATAACAGCAGGAGTCAGAAGTCAGAAGTCAGAAGTCAGAATGAAAGACATCAACAGCTTTTCTTCTGACTCCTGACTCCTGGCTCCTGACTCCTGTTTTTATGACTGAACGCATCAGAAATTTCTCCATCATCGCGCACATAGACCACGGCAAGTCCACGCTCGCCGACCGATTGCTCGAACAGACCGGCGCGCTTACCGAGCGCGAGATGTCCGCACAGGTTCTGGACAACATGGACCTGGAGCGCGAGCGCGGCATCACCATCAAGGCCCACGCCGTCCGCCTCGACTACAAGGCGAAGGACGGGCAGGCTTACGTCCTCAACCTGATTGATACGCCCGGCCACGTCGATTTCACTTACGAAGTCTCGCGCTCGCTCTCAGCCTGCGAGGGCGCGCTCCTCGTCGTAGACGCTTCACAGGGCGTCGAAGCGCAGACGCTGGCCAACACCTATCTAGCCATTGAGAACAATCTGGAACTGATTCCCGTCATCAACAAGATCGATTTGCCTGGGGCGGAGCCCGACAAGGCCATCGAACAGATTGAACAGGTCATTGGCCTGGACACGCACAACGCCGTGCTCACCTCGGCCAAGACCGGCGCGGGCGTTGACGAAGTCTTGGAAGCCATCGTCCGCGACGTGCCGCCGCCCAAAGGAAACGCGGACGCGCCGCTCAAGGCCCTGATCTTCGATTCCTGGTACGATTCCTACCGTGGCGTGATAGTGCTCTTTCGCGTGATTGACGGCTCGATCAAGCCTGGCATGAAGATTCGTTTCTTCAACACGGGGCGCGACTACCAGGTCGAAACCATCGGCGTCAACCGCCCGCGCCCGACCCCCATAGATAAATTGAGCGTCGGCGAAGTCGGCTTTCTGACGGCCTCCATCAAAGAGGTCGCGGACGTGCAGATCGGCGACACGATTACGGAAAGCGCGCGGCCAACGCTTGAGCCCTTCCCAGGCTTTCAGGAGATTAAGCCAATGGTCTTCGCGGGGCTCTACCCCGTGGACACGAACCAGTATGAGGAGCTGCGCGACGCGCTCGATAAATTGCGCCTCAACGACGCCTCATTCTTCTACGAGCCGGAGTCTTCGACCGCGCTTGGGTTTGGCTTCCGCTGCGGCTTCCTCGGCCTGCTCCACATGGAGATAGTGCAGGAGCGCCTGGAGCGCGAGTTCAACCTGGACTTGATTACGACCGCGCCCGGCGTGCGCTATACGGTGACGACGACCGACAACGAGACCGTCGAGATTGATTCCCCGGCGAAGATGCCTGACCCCGGCCGCATCGCGAAGATTGAGGAGCCGGTGATTCTGGCGACGATTCTCACGTCGGACGATTACCTGGGCGGCATCCTGCCGCTTCTGGAAGAGAAGCGCGGCATTCAGAAGAAGTTCGAGTACATCGCGGCCAACCGCGTGATGCTGACCTACGAATTGCCCTTGAACGAGATCGTGCTGGATTTCTACGACCGACTGAAATCTGTCTCGCGCGGGTACGCCTCGCTCGATTATCATTTCGCGGGCCACTGGGAATCCGACCTGGTCAAGCTGGACGTGTTGGTTGCGGGCGAGCCGGTGGACGCGCTCTCGCTCATTCTTCACCGGGGCACGGCGCAGGCGAAGGGCCGCCTGCTCGCCGAGAAGATGAAGCAGCTCATCCCGCGCCAGCTCTTCGAGGTGCCGATTCAGGCTGCCATCGGCAACAAGGTTGTGGCGCGCGAGACCGTCAAGGCGCTCGGCAAGAACGTCATCGCCAAGTGCTACGGCGGCGACATCTCGCGCAAGCGCAAGCTCCTGGAGAAGCAGAAAGAGGGCAAGAAGCGCATGAAGAAGGTCGGGCGCGTAGAGATTCCGCAGGAGGCCTTCCTGGCCGTGTTGAAAGTTAATGAGTGATGGTAAATTGGAATCGTTTTACGCCCACTGATTTCGAGTACGATTTCCAACGCGACAAACTCGCCGCACATCACATCACCTTCGAGGAAGCAGTAGAATGTTTCTTTTCCGACTTTGAAGTGCGCCGTAACAAGTCCTACCGTGATCGCTATCAAATCATCGGCCAGACAATTGGGGGACGCACGCTTAAAATCATTTTCCAACTTAAGCCCAACAGGGTCGTCAGGCTTATCACAGGATGGGACGTATGAATAAAAAATCCAAGCACCTCTCGGATGATAAGATTGATGAAATAGTCGTCGCACAAGCTGATGACGATTCCGCCTGGGAGAAGCCCGTCCGCGCGAGCAGGTCAAAATCCTCCGCGGTCTCGCTGCCGGCAGAACTCGCCTCGCGCGCCGCCTTCTTCGCGCGCCTTCACAGAGAAGCGAGTGTTCAGGACTGGCTCAAAAGAATTATCGAGGAGCGAATAAATATAGAAGAGGCTGTCTTCGCCCAGTCAAAGCGCGACATAGTTAATCAATGAGCTGCGTCTTCATCCGGGGAATCAGGCCGAGCGGGAACTAAAGATGCACGTCACACGGGTCGAACTCGATAACATCAAGGCTTACGAGCGCGCGGAGTTCAATTTCGAGCGCGGCATCACCGCCATCACGGGCGAGAACGGCGCGGGCAAGACCACCATCCTCGAAGCCATCGCCTGGACGCTCTTCGACATGCTCGATTACCGCAAGGAGGATTTCCTGCGGCGTGGCGCGAAGAAGGGCTCCGCGCGCGTCACCTTCGAGAGCGATATAGACGAGCGCCGTTACACCGTCTACCGCGACACGGGCCAGGGCTACTACGTCTACGACGACGGCCTCGGTATCAAGCTCGCCGAGAAGAAGACGGACGTCTCCGCCATGCTGCGCAAACTCCTGGGCATAGAGCCTGGCACAGATTTGGAAGCGCTCTTTCGCTCCGCTATAGGCGTCCCGCAGGGCACATTCACCGCGGACTTCCTGCGCCCCGCCACGCAGCGCAAAGCTTCGTTCGATAAGCTGCTCAAAGTCGAGGAGTACAGAGAAGGGGCCGAACGCCTGCGCGACACGGTCAACCTGATTAACGAGCGCGCGGCCGAAATCAGGGGCCGCATCAGCGGGGCCGAGAGCCAGCTCGCACGCTACGACGAACTCGTAGAAGAGCACGAGGCTCTCTCCGCACGCGTGGCCGAATTGACAACCGCGCTCGAAGAGTTGCGGCGAGGGATGGAGCTTCGCGAAAGGAA
>DATEMM010000307.1:0-6020 GCA_035275605.1 Pyrinomonadaceae bacterium | reverse complement strand
GGTACGAGCCCGCGGACTCAAGGCGAGTTCCGGGCAACCTCAAGGTGTCCATGAAGGCCGCGTAGATGTCGTCGAACCAGTTGTCCACGGGCCAAGCCGTAGTCGTCCCCGGAGGGTCCGAGGCATCCGGCCCAGGAGGCGAGGGCTGCTTGAACTCAAAGAGGTTCTGCGTTGTGCCAACAGTCTTCGGGCCGAGCAGCACGGTCGGGAACGACGGCGTCAACTCTCCCGGCACCTGCTTGACGTAGTGGCGCGAGACGGGAATGTTCATCTGCGTCCAGTCGCCGGTGGTGCCCTTACGATATGACCAGCGGTAATACTCTATGGTCGTGGAGGTCGTAATGTCGTTCGAGTAGCCCATGCGGAAAGCGAGCGTTGCGCCGAAGGGCGCGTTTCTGTAGACGCCGTAGTCCGTGAAGCCGTCGGACCTCACCCAGCCGTCGGGCGTGGCCGGACTGCCCGGAGGCGGTGTGCCCCAGATGCGCGTGCCGCCAACCGAGTAGGGCATCACCCAAGTCGTTTCGCCCGTGACGACCGGGTCCTGCGGCACGCAGGCAATCGCTGACGGGTCCGTGATGTTGATGATGATCTCTGTGCCGCACTGGTAGTTCCAGTAGACGTGACAGGCGAGCGGCGGATCGTAGATCGTCTTCCAGACGCCTCCCTGCAATTGCTCGACCCTGAAATAGAGGTCGGGCCTATCTCCTATGCAGAGGTAGGGGATGACGGTCACGAAGTTGCCGTTCTCGTCCACGTTGACGACGCGCAGCAGGTCTCTGCGAGTGTGGAAGAAGGGAAAGAGCCAGGGCCAGAGGCAGAGGTAAGGGCGAATGATTAGATGCAGGTCGGCCAGGCTCTGCCGGATGTGTGAAATCGAGGTCGTCTGGGCCAGAGCGCGGACGCGCAACTGCGTCGCCGTGTCCGGCAGCGCGATGCTGGCGACCGGGGAATCAGAGTCCTCCGCGGGTTCGGGCCTCAGGCCGCCGGGAAACGGCTTCGGAATCGGGATGGGGCGAATGGGCCGCGTGACTTCACGGATCAGTTCGTCGCGCAGTCGGACGACAATCGGGTCCGGGAGTCGCAGGATGATGTTCGGCAGGACGTCCACCTCGTAGATGAAGACCCTGGAATTGCAGATGGGGAGGTCGCGCACGGTGCCGTCCGGCTGGGGCTGGCGCTTGATGACGCGCCCGCGGACGACGCAGTGGCAGAGCGGCCACCTTTTCCAGATTGGCCCAGGAATCCTGAGCTGGATTTTCGGGTTCTTGGGGTCCAGCTTGAGCCGCTCTTCGGAAGCGCCGAGCCGCGAGACCAGCGCCACGCTCGCCTCCGTGCCCTCGTCCAAGCTTGGCCCCATGAAGAACCGAACGGCCTGCGTCGTGCTCTCGGCGGGCAGGCTGAGCGTTACCTGGCCCTTGTCAACGGGAGCGGAGCCGAGCAGTTTCCCTTTCGCATCGAAAGCGTAGAGAGTGGTGTTCTCGGGCTTCTCCTTGTCGGTCGTTCCCTCGAACTGAACGTTAATTGCAAACTTGGTGTCTGCCATAATCTTTCTCCTTAATCTTTCTCCTTGTGAGAGTGAGAGGCAAAGGTGTTTGAGGCGTCTGGAAGCTGCCTCTGAAACTTCCGTCAGTGTGCTGGGGCAGACAAGAGGCGAGGACTAATGTCGGGTAGCAGAAAGGTTCGGCATCTCAGGTGATGAAGATTTGTCGTCCGGGCGTCAAGCATTTAGAGTTATCCACACATTCATTGGCCTGGGCTGATGCCGTCCGCCTGGAGTATTCTGCGCTGAGGCTTTTAGGCAACGGACATGCCGCTTCCAATGCGGCAGGAAATCCAACCCGAACCAACAGACGGCGCAGAAAGGCTGTCCACTCCTGTACACGCCTTTTGTGTACGGATGTGTACTTTCCACGACAGCCACGGCCCACTTTCCTGCCGCCAGGGGCACGATCACGCAATAGGCTCACGAGTAGTGTCCTAATCTAAAATCAAAAGCCCATCTAATCCGTCCGAAAGCCCCAACGGGGCGCAATACGATAGCCTGGGGCATCGCCCCAGGAACCTGGCACAGCATTCAACGTCAAGCCCTGAAAGGGCGCAATACATATTCCGCCCTTTCAGGGCTGATTCATTAGGCGGCGTGTGACCTGGGGCGATGCCCCAGGCTTTCATATAACGCCCCGTTGGGGCTCTCGGACAGCTTTCCTCAGATCGTGTTATGTAATTCAATTTAGGTCACGGCCGGCTCACGAGTTTTATGTCCCCACAAAATGAAACCGGATATAATGTCGCACGTGTCTCCCAATGCAGGCGCTTTCTCTTAGCCCTCGGTCAATAAGGAGTTTCCTCATGCGTTTTCCGGCACGCCGCACAGTTTTGCTCTGTCTGTTGCTCACGCTCTGCTGGTCTTTTGCGCTGGCACAAAACGCTCAGAAGCAGGGGACAGCGGTAATCACCGGGCGCGTCATGCTTGGCGATAAGGGTCTGGCGGGCGTGTCCGTGGCAGTTTACCCGGAGACCTTGGGGCGGGACCGCTCGTCGGTCGCCAGGGCGAGCACGGACTACGAAGGCCATTACAGGCTCTCGAACGTCCCGGCCGGGCGCTGGAACATAGTGGCGATAGCGCCCGCGCTCGTCGGCCCGATTGAAGGCGGGTATGGCGGACCCGGCAAGAGTATCACCATCGCGGAGGGCGAAACGGTCGAGAAGATAGATTTCACGCTCGCGCGCGGCGGCGTGATAACCGGGCGCGTCACGGACGCGGACGGAAACCCTGTTATAGGCGCGCGCGTCAACCTGGAGTCCGCAGACAACAATAACCGCAGGCGCGGCTCACTCTTCTTCGCCAATCCTTACATGTTCGAGACGGACGACCGCGGCATCTATCGCATCTACGGCCTGCCCCCTGGCCGCTACACCGTCAGCGTCGGTCTTTCCCCGGATGAAGACGGCGCGCGGTTCGGCGTCTCCTCGCGCGGATATTACGTGCGCACCTTTCACCCGAACGTGACGGACCAGGCGCGCGCCACCATCGTGGAAGTAGTGGAGGGCGGCGAAGCCTCCAACGTGGACATCACGCTGGGTCGCAAGGCGCAATCATTCGTTGCCACCGGGCGGGTCCTGGACGAGAGCGGCCAGCCCGTGCCGAACGTGCGCGTCGGGCATAGCGTCCTGCCGAAGGGCTCGAACCAGATGCAGGGATTCGGCTGGGGCTCTGTGACGGACGCGGCTGGGCGCTTTCGCCTGGACGGGCTCATCCCCGGCCGCTACGCGACTTTCGTCTGGAACGAGGGCGAAAGCGGCAGCTATAGCGAGTCTGTAATTTTTGAGATTAGCGAGGGAGATGTCTCCGGGTTAGAGCTGAAGCTTCGGACGGGCGCGAGCATCAGCGGCGTGGCCGTCCTTGAGGGAACGGCCGACAAGGCGGCTCTGGCCAAACTCCGGCAACTTTCCGTCGGCGCTTACTCCCGCGAGCAGGCGATGACCGCTCCAGTTACAGTCAGAGCCCAAATCGCCCCCGACGGGAGTTTCAATATCTCCGGCCTGCGTCCCGGCAAGTTCACTCTATACCTGGCCACCTACCCGCCGCTCAAAGGGTACGTGCTCACGCGCGTAGAGCGCGACGGAGTTACGCAGCGCGAGATAGAGGTGACGGCCGGCGCGAAGATTACGGGCGTGCGCGTGGTCATCGAATACGGGACGGGCGGCGTGCGCGGCATCGTCAAAGTCGAGAACGGGGAGTTGCCGGAGAACATGCGGATGGTAGTCAATGCGCGGCGACTGGCCGGCACGGTGGTCCCCGGCGCAACCGTGATCAACGAGGTCTGGATGGGAGGCCCGCGCGGCGCGCAGGTTGATTCGCGCGGGCGCTTCCTGCTTGAAGGATTGCCGCCGGGCGAATACGAGCTCACGCTAAATGTTTTCGCCGTCGGGAACACGCCGCGCAGAGTTATCCCGATCAAGAAGAACGTTTCGGTCGCGGAGGGAATCGAATCGGAGGTCACGTTCACCTACGACGCGAACGCTAAGCAGCCGGAGGACGGCAACAATGATTAGCCCCGCCCGACCACGCCCTCCTTCACACGTCGGACGCTCTTTCGTCGCACCTGCCCGAAAGAGCCTGCTTCTCTTCTTCTGCCTGCTCTTCTGTTCGTGGAGCATGGCTAGAGCGCAGGACGAGCCGCAGCGCATTGCTGCCGACGCGCGCGCGGGTTCGCAGCGCGACAACTCCATCACGGGCCGCGTGACGGGTGAAGACGGGCGCCCCCTCTCGGACGTCTCCGTCAACGTCTATGCGCTCTACTCGCGCGCGCCAGGGTCGCCGCAAACGGACAGCACGGACGGCGAAGGCAGGTTTCGTGTCACGGGACTCTCGCCGGGCATCTATGTTGTGCAGGCGTCGCTGCCCGGCTATGTTCTCTCGCCGGGGGGACTGACGGACGGGAGCACTCCTCAATACTACCGCCCAGGCGATGCGGCCAACCTGACCCTGGTTAAAGGGGGCGTGATTACCGGCACAGTGAGAGACTCCGGGGGCGAGCCCGTCATCGCCATCGGCGTGCGCGCTTTTCGCGTGCGCGATGCGAGCGGTCGCTCAATCGCACGCGTTCCAGGCTACGCGCAGCCGCGCATGACGGACGACCGCGGCATTTACCGTCTCTACGGATTGCAGCCCGGCACTTACCTTATCTCGACCGGCGGCGCTCTGGGTTTCTACTCCGCGCTCAGCGCATTCGAAGGCGAAGCCCCCACCTATTACCCTTCGTCCACGCGTGACACGGCGGCTGAAGTGACCGTGCGCTCAGGCGAGGAGATGACCAACATTGACATTCGCTATCGCGGTGAGCGCGGCCATACGGTCAGCGGACAAGTCTCCGGCTCGGTGGATTCGGCCATGCGTTTCGGAGTCTCGATTATTCTCAAACAGGCTTTGACGGCCGGGGTCGAGGCGACGACCTTCTCACCGCCCGGCGACAAACAGAGCTTCTCCTTCTCGGGTGTGGCCGACGGTGAATACGAACTGGTGGCACAGCAGGGCATCGGCGGGGGCGAGAGCACCGCTTCGATTCCCAGACGCATCACGGTTAAAGGTGCGGACGTGACCGGGGTGGGGCTGGCACTCGCGCCGCTCGCGTCCATCGCCGGGCGCTTCAACCTCGAACCCGTGTCGAAGGAGACGTGCGCCGCCAAGGGCAACGCCAGGTTGACGGAAACTCTCGTCATGGCGCGGCGCGACGAGGCTGTGCAGTCCAAAGAATCGCCCCCCATCCCGTTCTTCTCGGCGGGCGGGGGTGTGGCCAACGAACAGGGCGAGTTCTCTATTCGCAACCTGATAGCCGGAAGCTATCGTCTTGAGCCCAGGCTGCCGGGCGACCTGTGGTACGCGCGCTCGATGGTCATCCCAGGCCAGTCAGCGGCAGCGGCGCGCCCGTCAGGCGCAAAGACCCAGCCTGCTGAGGCAAAGACGGCGACACCTCTGCCAATCGTCACGCTGAAGGCGAGCGAAAAGCTCTCCGGCGTAGTCGTCCAGGTATCGCAGGAGGGGGCGACCTTGCGCGGGCGCATTGCAGCCCAGGCTGACGACGCGGCCCCACCCGCGAATCTGAAAATCTTCCTCGTGCCGGCAGAGCGCGAGCGCGCCGAAGATGTGCTGCGCTACGGCGAAGCCACGCTCGCGGGCGACGGCTCGTTCACGTTCCAGAATCTGGCGCCGGGCCGCTACTGGCTCCTGGCGCGCACGGCCCCGGAGGAATCACCTGAGCGGGCACAGCGCCCCCTGGCCTGGGACGCGACCGAGCGCGCTAAACTCAGGCGCGAGGCGGAGGCCGCCAACTCAACCGTCGAGTTGCAGCCCTGCCAGCGCCCGAGCGATTACTCTCTGCGCTACGCCACGGGTAAATAAAATCAGAGTCCAGTCCGTGACGGTCGAAAATAGTCGGTCACTTCTAGCAGAAGAATATTCAAACAGGGATGGACAGGATAGACAGGATAAGAATTTAAGAATTAAGAATCTGAGATTT
>DATEMM010000306.1:0-2182 GCA_035275605.1 Pyrinomonadaceae bacterium | reverse complement strand
GCCGCGATTATCAGTAAGGAGTATGCAGCGCGCCAGCGAGCCACGATTAATCTTGAGCGCGCCTCTACGAGCGCTGAGATTCGCGGGGGACGCCCCGAGGAGAATCAGACCGGCGAGACGACGCACTTCTCTATCGTTGACCCGGCGGGCAACGTGGTGGCGAACACCTACACGATCAATGACCTTTACGGCTCGGGCGTGACCGCGAAGGGGACGGGCATTCTGCTCAACGACGAGATGGACGATTTCACTTCGCGGCCGGGGACGCCGAACCTCTGGGGAGTGATCCAGGGCGAGCGCAACAGCATTGTGCCGGGAAAGCGCCCGCTCTCTTCCATGACGCCGACCATCGTGCTGCGCAAAGATGGCACAGTCTGGTTCGCCGTCGGCGCGCGCGGCGGCGCGAGAATCATCAACGCCGTCCTACAGGTCGTCATCAACGTCGTGGATCACGGCATGAACATACAGCAGGCCATCGACGCGCCGCGTATACACCACCAGTGGTTCCCAGACCAGGTTCGGTTCGAGCCTTTCGGTCTTTCGGCAGACACCATGCGTGTCCTGGAATCCCGCGGCCATAAACTTGAAAGGGCGACCAATCCCACAAACCTCGCCAGCGCCGAAGGCGTGATGATCGAGGAAGGGACAGGGATGCGCCTCGGGGCGAGCGACCCGCGCAACGACGGAACGCCGGTGGGATACTAAAAGCAGGAGTCAGGAGCCAGGAGTCAGAATTCAGAATAAAAGAAAATCTGTGAAAGCGGTTCTCAGCCTTATATTCTGAATTCTGACTCCTGGCTCCTGGATTCCACGTCTTAGATTCTTGATTCCACGTCTTATGAATTCTTCGCTCCAACTGACGAGCGCCCTGGCGGGAGAGGAAAACAAGCTGCTCGCGTGCGTGCACTGCGGCCTGTGCCTGGAAGCCTGCCCGACCTACGTTCACACGGGCGACGAGAACGACGGGCCGCGCGTGCGCATCTACCTGATGCGCGCCGTCGAAGAGGGGCGACTGGACGCCACGGCGAAAAGTTTTCGCAGGCATATCAACCGCTGCCTGGGCTGCCGCGCCTGCGAATCGGTCTGCCCGGCCGGCGTCGAATACGGCCAACTGCTTGAAGCCGCCCGCTCCGATTTATCCAGGGCACCCGTCAAGCAAAGCGGCTGGACTTCGAGGCTGCTCCGCTTCACGCTCCGCCACATCTGGCTCCATCCGGGGAGGCTGCGCTTCGCCTTCGCCCTCGCGCGCCTGATGCGGGACGCGCGGTTATCAAATCTCTTGATTAAGCTTCGGCTCGCGCGTCTTCTCTCGCCGCGCCTGGAATTCGCGTTGGCGCTTCTTGACGGCTCGCGTGCTGGAAAACTCAGAGAGCGTACTCGGGGGGCGAGAACGCTTCCTAGTAATGCGGCGCAGGAGGTGCTCCTCTTCAAAGGCTGCGTGACGGAGGGACTTTTCGCTCGCGTCAATCGAGCAACTGCGCGCGTCCTCGAAGTCAACGATAGCCGCGTGAGCGCGCCCGCCGCGCAGGTCTGCTGCGGTGCGCTTCACGCTCACGCGGGCGATTTGGAGGGCGCGCGCGAACTGGCCCGGCGCAACATAGACGCCTTCGACAACACTGAAGCGTCGATAGTCACCAACGCTGGCGGGTGCGGCGCGATGCTAGTCTCCTACGCGCACCTGCTGGCGGAAGACCCTGAATACTCAGCTCGTGCGCGGGAATTCAGCGCGCGTGTGCTGGACATCAGCCAGCAGCTTGAGAAGAGCGGCGTCCGGCGCGGGGCCGAGCTGAACCTGGACGTGACCACCTACGACGCCTCCTGCCACTTGCTCTACGGCCAGCGCGCCGACACGGCCCCGCTCGAAATGCTGCACTCCATTCCCGGCCTCAATTTTGTGCCACTCGCCGGGAGCGAGATGTGCTGCGGCGGCGCAGGCGTTTATAATCTGCTGGAGCCGGAATTGTCCGCGCGCGTGCTGGATGAAAAGCTCGCGCACATAGAGGAGACTGGCGCGCGTACCCTTTCGACCGGGAATCCTGGCTGCCACATGCAGATCGCCGCCGGGGCGCGGCTCAAGGGAATCAAGCTCGCGCGCGTCTGTCACCCGGTAGAGCTTCTGGATGAATCATACGAGCGCGCAGGGTTTTACCAGGCCGCGACGAGGGATGATTCTCAAAAGGCC
>DATEMM010000305.1:0-4123 GCA_035275605.1 Pyrinomonadaceae bacterium | reverse complement strand
AGCCGCGCGCCTGATGGTCTATAACGCGGCGCGGCTCAAGGACGCTCACAGACCTTTCGTCAAAGAGGCGGCGATGGCCAAACTCTACTCGTCGCGCGCGGCCGAGCGCATCAGCTCGAAGGCCATAGAGCTTTACGGCGGCTACGGCTTCGTCAAGGACTATCCCGTGGAGAAGTTCTGGCGCGATTCCAAAATCGGTGCTATCTACGAAGGCACTTCCAACATGCAGTTGCAGACGATTGCGAAGATGATTATCGGAGGGAAATAAAGTGATGAGTTAAGAGCTTTTCACTCATTACTCATCACTTAGAGATTATGGCAACGTCCCGCATCGAGACATTCAAGCAGATGCTTGAGAGCGACCCGGAGAATACGCTGGTGCGCTTCGGATTGGCGAATGAATATCTGAAGGCGAAACGTTACGAGGAGGCCATCAGTGCGCTCAACGATTATTTGCAGCGGGCGGACGATGAGGGTGCGGCCTTCGGGATGTTGGCGCGGGCGCTTGAGCGCGTGGGCAGGCGCGATGAAGCGCGCGAGGCTTACCTGCGCGGAATCGAAGCGGCAGGGCTGCACGGGCATCCTTCGATGGCGGAGGATTACCGGATGACGCTCGAAACGGATTACACGGATTGAGGATCGGTGAATTCACATGAAGACCGACACCAAGATATTAAAACTCGTCAGGAGAACTGAGCCGATGGGAAGCGCACAGGCGACGGAGGCGCGCGAGGACAAGGGACTTGACCGCGAGCAGATGATCTCGATCTATCGCACGATGTATTTGTCGCGGCGGATTGACGACAAAGAGATTCAACTCAAAGGACAGAACAAAATCTTCTTCCAGATCAGCGGCGCGGGCCACGAGGCAGTGCTGGTCGCCGCCGGCATGGCCATGAAGCCCGGCTACGACTGGTTCTATCCATACTACCGCGACCGCGCGCTCTGTTTGCAGCTCGGGATGACGCCGCTCGAACAATTGCTCTCGGCAGTTGGCGCTGCCTCAGACCCGAACTCGCACGGCCGCCAGATGCCCTCGCACTGGGGACACAAAAAACTCAACATCGTCTCGCAGTCTTCGCCTACGGGGACGCAGTTCCTGCAAGCTGTCGGCTGCGCGGAGGCCAGCCACCGCGCAGCCCTCCTGGACGAAATCAAGGAGAAGGTGACGGGCTTTCAGGGCGACGAGGTCGTTTACTGCTCCTCCGGCGACGGCACCACCAGCGAAGGCGAGTTCTGGGAGGCGCTCAACACTGCCTGCAACCTCAAACTGCCAGTCGTCTTCCTGATAGAAGACAACGGCTATGCCATCAGCGTCCCCGTCGAAGTGCAGACCGCTGGCGGCGACGTTTCAAAGCTGGTCGAAGGCTTTCCGGACCTGTACATACAGAGGTGCGACGGCACGGACCCCATCGAATCGCTCGAAACGATGCGCCGGGCAGTCGAGTACGCGCGCGAGCGGCGTGGAGCAGCGCTCGTCCACGCCAAGGTCATACGCCCCTACTCGCACTCGCTCTCGGACGACGAGAAGCTCTACCGCCCGGACGAGGAGCGGACCTCTGATGCCGAGCGCGACCCGATCAAGCGCTTCGGCGCGTTCCTGGTCGAGGACGGTATAGTCACGCAGGAGGAGTTGCAGCGAATCAAGGACGAGGTTGATAGGGAAGTCACGGAAGCCGCCGATGAGGCGCTCAGCAGCCCGCAGCCCGCGCCGGAGACCGCCACACAGTTCGTCTACTCGCCCGACGTGGACCCGACCTCCGAGGAGTTCGACACCGAAGAGGGCGCGAAGCTTTCGGGGAACGCCGGCACAGTGGTTGACCTCATCAACCGTTGCCTGCACGAAGAGATGGCGCGTGACGCGGCCATAGTCGTCTTCGGCGAGGACGTGGCCGACTGTTCGCGCGAGGAGAACCTGGAGAAGGTGAAGGGCAAGGGCGGCGTCTTCAAGGTGACGGCGAATTTGCAGCGGAAGTTCGGCGCTGTGCGCGTCTTTAACTCGCCGCTCGCGGAGGCCAACATCGTCGGGCGCGCCATCGGGATGGCGACCCGCGGGTTGAAGCCCGTCGTCGAGATACAGTTCTTCGATTACATCTGGCCCGCCTATCACCAGATTCGCAACGAGTTGGCGCTGATGCGCTGGCGCTCCGGCAACGAGTTCAAGTGCCCCGTCGTCATACGCGTGCCGGTCGGGGGCTACCTCAAAGGGGGCGCTGTCTACCACTCGCAATCTGGCACAACCATCTTCACGCACACGCCTGGCCTGCGCGTGGTCTACCCGTCGAACGCCCTGGACGCGAACGGCCTTCTGCGTACCGCCATCAGGAGCGATGACCCGGTGCTCTTTCTGGAGCACAAGCATCTCTACCGGCAGGCGTACAACAAGTCGCAGTACCCGCCGGACGATTTCCTGATTCCGTTCGGCAAGGCCAGGACGGTGCGCGAGGGGACGGACATTTCCATCATCACCTTCGGCGCGCTCGTCAACCGCTCGCTGACAGCCGCCAAGCAGGCCGAGCAGCAGGGCGCGAGCGTCGAAGTGATAGATCTGCGCACGCTCGCGCCCTACGACTGGGAGGCCATCGCGCGCTCCGTAAAGAAGACCAGCCGCGTGATCGTGGCCCACGAAGACTCTCTCTCGTTCGGCTACGGCGCGGAGATAGCGGCGCGCATCTCGGACGAGCTGTTCGAGTACCTGGACGCGCCCGTCCGCCGCGTGGCCGCGCTCGACACCTTCGTCGCCTACGCCCCGCAACTGGAGGACACCATCCTCCCGCAGGTGGAAGACGTGGCGAAGGCCATCACGGAGTTGCGCTCGTATTAGGGAACCGTCGATAGACGCAGATGGACTACAGACCAGGAAACATGAAAGCGCAGAAGTTGCGCCTTCATGATTAACTCTTATCTGTAGTTTATCTGCGTCTATCGACGGTTTCTCTGAAACGGCAAAATGCCATACATTCGTGTATCGTATCGTTTCGCCGCATCATTCCCGCCATTCGTTTAACTCCTGCTATTTCTCCAATTGATTTTTTCTCCTGTTGGCATGGTGCTTGCCAAAGTTATAGACCGGACAAACAAACCCCAAAAAACCAGGACAGTTGAGTCTTTGAAGAGGAGAAATAGCTTATGCGCAGACGTTTGCTTTGCATACTGGGAGGAATCGTCCTCTCGCTCGCCACCTTCAGTGCGGCTCTCGCACAGACCACACCAACCACCACTACGACAACGACGACGCAGACCACGGCCGTGCAGAACGCGGACGGGAGCTGGACCGTGGTCGAGTACCCGGTCAACAAAGAGGTCACGGTCACGTTGACGCCTAACAACATCGCCAACGCCACTGGCACAGCCAGGATTCACCGCATGGCCGACGGCACGATGATTAACCTGGATGTCGCGGGCCTGACCAATGTCGGCAACCTGAACCTTTACGCCGTGGACCCGCTCAACCACGTGACCCTGCTCGGTCCCGTCCCTGTGACCAACGGCGCGGCGACCTTTAACACCGTCACGCCTCTGGACAAGTTCATGCTCGTGCTTTCGCCGGATAGTAATCTGACGACCATCACGCCGCAGACCAACGTGCTCTTCAGGAGCGCCATCCCGCAGGGCTTCGCGGTCGTCCCCTTAGCCAGCACGGACAGGGACGGCGCGGCGGTCGGTGAAAAGGTCTCGGCCGTGTCCACGCCGGGCGCGACGACGGCCTACGGGGCTCCGCTGCTCAACATCCCTGGGATGAAGCGCGGCGAGGACTCGCAGATCAAGGTCAACTTTACGGGTGCCCTGACGGGCGCGCGTGCCAACATCAACGTAGAGCCACGCAAGGACGGGCCGACGATGGTGACGGCGCGCTTCCACGAGCTGAAGGAAGCGCCCGCGGGCCAGGTCTACGTTCTCTGGGCGGTCAGCGCCGACAACAAGTACGTCAAGCTCGGCCAGATCGTGAACACCGGCGCGAGGAACGAGGCCGAGATTAAGTCGGAAACGTCCCTGCGCGATTTCGGCCTGTTAGTGACGCTCGAAGACGAAGTGACCGCGCCGCACGGCCTGGTCGTCGGAACGTTTATCCGTTAAGCGTCAGACTCAACGGAAGTCACAAAAGTAGCCGGGGGCGGAGCGA
>DATEMM010000304.1:0-2606 GCA_035275605.1 Pyrinomonadaceae bacterium | reverse complement strand
CTTGATGAAGAAGCGCGAGTACCTGGAAGACCAGATAGCGATGCTGTTGGGAGGGCGCGCCGCAGAGCAGCTTCTTCTGGACACGATGACGGCTGGGGCATCAAATGACATCGAGCGCGCCGTGGAGATCGCGCGCAAGATGGTCACGGAGTTCGGGATGAGCCCGCTCGGGCCGATTCATCTTGGCAAGCCCGAAGACCCGCGCAGCCAGGCCCTGCTCGACCGCGTCGAGCACGCCATCGGCGACATCATGAACGCGCAGATGAAGCGCGCCTGCGAGGCCGTGGACACGCAGCGCGAAGCCATCGCACGCCTTGTCGAAGGCTTGATGGAGCGCGACACGCTCGAAGCGGACGAGATTCACCAATGCTTCGGCCTCGTAGTTGAGCAGGCAGCCTGACCCCAGGGCTTAGCCTCCTGGAACCAGCAATACCTATTAACATGCTCCCGTTAATAGGGTACGAATAAACAGGCGATGGGGAGCGTCCGAGAGGGCTCCCCATCGCCTGTTCGCCTCTACACCTCGCCATACGGCCCACCATTGGAATAAGACTTGCTGACTACCTGTCTTAGCGAAGATTAGGTACTGGAACGTATCTAATTGAACGGTTTGTCCGTCACCTTGAAAGCCCACCCGCCCATTTTGACCGCATCCGTCTTCTTCTTTCACCCCTCACGGAGCCCGGCAGTTATTGCTCGCAAGAGTAATAGCTGAGGTTTGAAGTTCACTATCCTGCTGAGGATGTTGTTATGAGGTTAGCCTTTACCCAGGCTCGCGGACAGGAAATCGAGAATCCATCTCAGGGGCGGGCCAGGAGAGTTCGCTTTATTCTCCTGGCCTCCGTTACGGTGTGGCTCTTCGCGGTCGGTTATGGCCTGTCTGTGCTCTGGGGGTATGAGAATGCTCCGGGCGCACTCGCCAGGCCCCCAGTTCAATGGCCTATTGATAGCCGGATTCAACCCGCGCCGGATGGCTTTACTCTGGTCATGCTGGCACACCCGCATTGTCCTTGCACTCGTGCGAGCGTCAACGAATTGGCCATGCTGATGGCTCATAGCCAGGGCCGTTTGAGGGCCTACGTCCTTTTCCTCAAGCCGGCCGGTTTTTCAGAAGACTGGGAGAAAACAGACCTCTGGCAGAGTGCAGCCAGTATCCCTGGGGTCAAGGCCATTGTGGATGTTGAAGGCGCAGAGGCGCGCCGCTTCAACGCTGCGACCTCGGGCCAGACGGTCCTTTACAACGCGCAGGGACAGTTAGTCTTCAACGGGGGAATCACAGGCTCGCGTGGGCACTCCGGCGACAACGCAGGGCGGAGTGCAATCGAGTCGCTGGTAAACGCGGGAAAGGCAGAGAGAGCGGAGACCTTCGTCTTCGGCTGCCCTCTGTTCGATAAAGACTCTGAATGTCGAGAGCTAATAGATGAAAGACAAAAACACTGAGAGCGAGTCGGTCGGACGCGAAACTGGCACACGGCAGGTCGCGGACCTCTTTCAAGAGCATCAACAGGCTATCTACAGGCGCACGGATCGCATGTTCGCCGCCCTGATGGCTATTCAATGGGTGGCCGGAGTTATTGCCGCCTACTGGATTACGCCGCAGACGTGGGTCGGGACGACGAGCCAGACTCACCTGCATGTTTGGGCCGCCCTGTTTTTGGGCGGGGTGATCAGCTTCCTCCCCATCATGCTGGCGCTGACGCAGCCGGGCCGGGCCTTAACTCGCCACAGCGTAGCGGTCGGGCAGATGTTGATGGGGGCGCTCCTGATTCATCTCACGGGCGGGCGTATCGAGACGCATTTTCATGTCTTCGGCTCCCTGGCGTTTCTCTCTTTCTATAGAGACTGGCGAGTCCTAGTCCCGGCGACGTTCGTAGTTGCCGCCGACCACTTCCTGCGCGGGGTCCTCTGGCCGCAGTCAGTTTACGGCGTCCTGACGGCGAGCGAGTGGCGCTGGCTTGAGCACGCCGGGTGGGTTCTCTTTGAGGACACATTCCTCTTCATCGCAATCAAGCGCGGCGTGAGCGAGATGTGGCGCATCGCTGAGCGGACGGCCGAGATTAAGAGCCTGAACGCTGGCCTGGAGCACCACGTCGCAGAGCGTACTGCACAGCTTGTCGCCGCCAATCGGGAACTGGAAAGAGAAGTCGCGGAGCGAAAGCTGGCCGAGGAGCAGTTGCGTCAAGCGCAGAAAATGGAAGCCGTCGGAAAGTTGGCGGGCGGGGTGGCGCACGACTTCAATAACCTGCTCACGGTCATCAACGGCCATACGGACCTCTCCCTGCGACGCCTTGAAAAAGGTGATCCGATATACCGCAAACTCGAAGCCATCAAGGAAGCCGGTGAGCGTGCAACTTCTCTGACGCGCCAGCTCCTGGCCTTCAGCCGCAAGCAAATCTTACAGCCCAAGGTGCTCGATCTTAATCAGGTCATCTACGGCACGAACAAGATGTTGCAGCGCCTGCTGGGCGAAGATGTTGATCTGTTAATAGGGCTCACGCCCGATTTGGGAAAGGTCAAGGCTGATCCTAGCCAGCTCGAACAGGTCCTGATGAATCTTGCCGTCAACGCGCGCGACGCGATGCCGACGGGCGGCAAACTAACCATTA
>DATEMM010000303.1:0-2946 GCA_035275605.1 Pyrinomonadaceae bacterium | reverse complement strand
AACTTGCCTCCTAATCCACTATTTGAACCGCAGCGCGACGCGCCCGCTGATGAGTCGCGGGAAGCCGACGTGCGTCCCGCTGAAGACCGATTCAAAGTTGTAGAGAAATAGCTCATCCGTCAGATTCTGTACGTCTAGCTGGAGGTTGAGCGAGGCTCGCTCCTTTTGCAGCAGGTCCGCGCCGATGGAAAAATTGAGAATCGTGCGCGGGCGCACGCGGCCACGCTGGAAATCAATCTCGCCGTAAAGGCGCGGGTCGAAACCCTCTGCGATGAAATCCGCCAGCGTCGTGCCCGGCTCGACTTCCGCCGGGTAGCCCGAATCATAGCGCCCGCCGAAGATGGCGTAGAAGCCGGACGGGCGATGGTTGTAGCTCAACTGAAATTGCAGGGAGTTACGCTGGTCGTGGTCATTAGCGAAGATTTGGCCGGGCAAGTCCAGGCTCTCGATCGCCTCGCCCAGAAACAGCCCGCCGTTAATCGGCGTCACGCCGTAAGCTCGCGCGTTAGCGTAAGAGGCGAAGCCGCGAAAACCTTTGATGTCCGTCGTCTCCAGGCGAACCTCTGTGCCAGTGACGCGCCCTCGCGAAATCGTTATCGGGAAGATGACGCCCGTATCGAAGAATTGATCCTTGTCGCTGAAGTTCGTAATCCGCTTCTGGTAAGCGACGACGTTGAGGCGTGCGAACCTGGAGAGCTGCTGCTGAAATCCCGCCTCGAAAACGTTCTGCTTGTCCGGCAGGATGGGGCGAACGCCGGATTGGCCCTGTAAGACGGCGAGCGGCGACAGCGCCGCGGCCTGCTCGGAACTCGCCAGGAGGAGATTCTCGGCCGGCGGGTACTGGAAGAAGCGGTTGTAAGAGGCGCGCAGGGTGGTTTGCGTTCGCGGGATGAAGTACCCGACGGCTATGCGCGGGCTCAAGGCGTCTTCCTGTATGACCAGTTTGTAATTGTCGTAGCGCAGGCCCGCCGCGATGGTCAGATTGCGGAAAGGCGTGAACTGGTCCTGCACATAGGCGCTAAAGCTCCGGCCGGTCCTGCTCCCGTCGAAGACGAAAGGATTGGCCGGCGTGAACGCGTTGACGGGGTTGGGCACGGCGTTACCCTCCTCGTCTTCCAGGTCCGGGAAGGCGACGGTCGGGTAGAAGCTAAAGTTTTCGTGGATGGGCGTGATGGTGATTTGCCCGCCGAACTTGATGTTGTGTGTCCCGCGCGAGAGCGAGATGGCCGCTATCCCTCCAGTGTTTTGCAGGCTGCGGTCCTGGAAAGCGACGACGGGCGTTGAGAGCGCGTTGCTCGTCAACCGCGCCGTGCCGTAGCGGTTGAAGAAGGAGAATTGCCCGAGCGCTGTTGTCGAAAAGATGTGCTCGAAGGTGATGAACTGCGATTGATCGCGCAGGCGCTCGCGCTGATCCTGCCCGGCCAATTCCTGCTCCAGCCGGTTCGCTACCTGAAAATTGGAGCCGCCGAAGAGAAAGGTGCCGCGAAGCGAATTGTTCTGGTCGAATTGATAATCGAGCCGGAAGAAGGCTTTGCCCGTGCGGCCGAAGTTGTGAAAGTTATCGATCGTCGGCGGGTCAAGAAAACGCTGAGAGGTGCTCGCCGTCAAGTTCGTCAGGAAGCCGAACCTCTTGGTGTGGGTCGAGAAGTCCGCGCCCACCTCGCCCGTCGAAAAGCTCCCGCCCGAAAAGGTCACGCCGCCCTGCGTGGGAATCTCCAGGCCGGAGCGCGTGTTGACGTTGATGACGCCGGCCAGCTTGTCGCCGAACTCCGCCGGGATGCCGCCCGTCATCACTTCGACGGTGCGCAGGGTTCTTGCATCCAGACTGGTCGAGAAGATGGCTGAAAGATTGTCCGTAATCGGCACGCCGTCAACGACGTACTGCACCTGAGATTCTGAGCCGCGCGGGTGCAGCCGCCCGTTATCGTCCGGCGCGAAGCCCGGAGCCGAAGCGACGACGGCCTCAATGCCACGCGAAGGCGCGGCCCCCGCCTGGCGTTCGAGAATGGTCTGGTTGATGTCCGTGTCGGAAGAGACCTTGTCGTGTTCGGCGTGCTCGGGCTCTGCCTCGACCGTCACGGTCTGGGCGGTTGCGCCGACCGTCAGGTTGAAGTCCAGATTTACGGGAAGGGCGCTTTCGAGATCAATGTGCTGCTCGTCGGCCTGAAAGCCCGTTGCTTCGGCGCGCACGTTGTAATCGCTGAAGGGGACGTTGACCAGCTTGTAAGCGCCCTGGTCATCCGTTTGCGCCGTCTGACGGTAGCCCGTGTTGGCCTGCGTGATGGTGATCGTCGCGCCGGAGACGAGCGCGCCGTTCGGGTCTTTGACGACTCCCTGAACGGTGCCGATGCGCGTCTGGGCGTGGACGGATGAAAGTGTCAGGAGCGCCGCCGCTGAAAAAAGGGCGGCCGCCGAAAATATTTTTCGGAAGATCATTGCGAATTACCTCTCTGAAGCTATGGAAAAACTGAAAATGCCGCCCGGCCCCAACTGCAACGCGGCCCAATACTGGATTGAGCGCGAATCAGTTAAAGGCAGGCTTGACTTGGAAAAGACTTAGCTCAGAGAGGCTGGAGGCGGGGCGCGTCCGCGTTGCGGCGTGGAGAATCTTGAAGCGGAAGGGAGCGCCGTGGCGAGCGCAGGCTGCGCCTGGGCTTGCGGTGCTGCGATTTGCGGGAGCGTGCCGAGCAGGCTTGCCGAGAGTTGCTGGCGAAGCTGACAGATCAAACACTCGCCGGTCGAGCGCGAGTCGTTCGCCTTAGCCCCCGCATCGTCTTTGAAATGAGTCGCCGCGCTTGAGCCGTCGGTGGGGGCGAGCGTAAAGCTCCCGTGCTTGTGTACGGTCGTCGAGGCGTAAGTGACGAAAGCGAGCAGCACAAAGGCCAGGGAGCGCGCGAAAAGCGTGTTCTGGAGACGTGCTGCTGGGTTGGTGTTGCTGGTCACTTG
>DATEMM010000302.1:0-26261 GCA_035275605.1 Pyrinomonadaceae bacterium | reverse complement strand
CTGGTTCGAGTACCTGCCGGACTCCAAAACCGTCTACGTGCAATTCAACGGCGTGGCCGACAAGGAGAACGAGACGGTCGCGGATTTTTCAAAACGACTTTTCAGTTTCGTCGAGAAGAACCAGGTTGACCGTCTCGTTCTGGACTTGCGTTGGAACGGCGGCGGGAACAACTACCTCAACAAGCCGCTCATCGTCGGACTGATTAAGTCGAAGGTGGACGAGCGGGGCAAGCTCTTCACGCTCATCAGCCGGCACACGTTCTCCGCGGCGCAGAACCTGGTCAACGAGCTTGAGAAGTATACGAACACCATCTTCGTCGGAGAGCCGACGGGCGAGAACGTCAACTTCTACGGCGACGCGACGCGGATTGAGCTGCCCAACAGCGGGCTCGTCGTGCGCGCCTCGTCGCTCTGGTGGCAGAACCTGGACCCGCGCGACCGCCGTCTCTGGACAGGGCCGCAGATCGCAGCCGAGTTGACCTCGAAGGATTACCTGACCAACAGCGACCCGGCCATGAAAGCCGTCCTCAATTACAGTTCGCGCAGAGAGCTGACGGAGTTGCTGTCGGAGGCGCTCGCGGCGAACGACATAGGCTTAGCGGCCAAACGTTTCCGCGAGTACAAGAGCGACCCGGCCAACACTTACCTCAACACAGAGGCCGCGATGAACACCTTCGGCTATCGCTTGATGGGGATGAACCGGCTGGAGCACGCCATCGAAATCTTCAAGCTCAACACGGAAGCCTACCCGAAATCCTCAAACGTCTGGGACAGCCTCGGCGAAGCCTACATGAAGAAGGGCGAGAAGGAGCTGGCCATCAAGAACTACGAGAAGTCACTGGAGCTGGACCCGTCGAACGCCAACGCCGTGGAGATGCTCAAGAGGCTGCGCGAGAAGTAATTCGATTGCGGAATGCGGATTTGGGATTGCGGATTGAAAAAGACAAGCTGCTCTTTTCTTGAATCCGCATTCCGAAATCCGCATTCCGCAATTTTTATTTCCCCGCTTGCTCCTTTGCGGCGGCGACGACGCCTCTGAGGCGCTCGATCTTCTGCTCGTGAGTTTCGCCGGGGACGGGACCCGTGTCGTAGGGAGCGCGGTTAAGCTTGCCGCCGGGCGTGGCCCTGCGGGCTGGCGCTTTCGGGGCGGCGTCGGGCGCGAGATCTGCCGGCGTTTCGGCCCCGGCCGCGGGCGACGCGGTTGCCGCCGCGGGGCTTAAGGGCACGGCAGAGGCCTGACCCGTCGCCGCCT
The DNA here is from genome assembly GCA_035275605.1 of Pyrinomonadaceae bacterium. Lineage (GTDB taxonomy): Bacteria > Acidobacteriota > Blastocatellia > Pyrinomonadales > Pyrinomonadaceae > QHXM01. Next base: position 25,009 of record DATEMM010000302.1, on the reverse strand, counting down.
GCGCTTCGGCGGCCGGGCGGTGCGCGTCCGCCTGCGCGGATGAATCTGTGCCGGAAGTCGAAGCCGCTGCCGGCTTCGTTTGGGCCGCGGGCTTCGCGGCTTTCGCCCCCGGCGCGGCTTCGCCCCCGCCGAACAGCTCCTTGCGCCGCTTGGCTTCGGCGACGACGCCTCTCAGCCGCACGAGCTTCTGTTCGAAGGTCTCGCCTGGCACAGGGCCGTCCGCCCCCGGAATCGGGCCGAGCGAAGTTTGCGATGGCGACAGAGGAGCGGCGGGCGCGCCGTCCGCCGGTTTCGCCGCGGCGGGCTCCTGTGCCACAGCTTTCGCGGCGGGCGCAGCCTTCCCTGCGGCCGTAGCGGGCGCGGGCTTGGGCGCTGCCGCCGCAGGAGCGTGATGGCCGGACTCTTCAGCCATCACGAAGACGCCGCGCTCGTTCTTGACGATGGCCGGGAGCGTGCCGCCCGCGGCTTGAAGGAGAGCAGACAGTTCCAATTCGACGAAGCGTTGCTGTTTCAGCGGGTCGCGCACGTGGCCGAGCGGCGGCCCCATGTAGAGCGTCCCGCACGACTGGCACTTGTAAAGCACGTCGTCGCCGCGCAGGTGTACTTCCGCCTCCTCGCCGCCCGTGCGCAGTTGCTTGAGGTGGCCGTTGCAGAGCTTGCCCTTCTCGTTCTTCACATTGCAGACGGTCTGCGCGTTGGTGATCTTCTTCGGCACGCCGGGCTCTTTCGTGGCCGGGGCGCTCGCGGCATTCGGAGCTGAAGTGTCGGTCGCGTTGGCTGACATGATGATGGCCTTATCCTTTGTCAGAGAGTCGCACGAATTCGACGGGAATTCGGGCTAATAATAAAGGCAAAGCGGAAAAGGTGAAAGGCAAATTTTAAGGGGGCGGGAGGCGGCAGATGCTGCCCGCCTCCCCTTGGGAGAGGAGCGAAAACTCCCTCCCACTTAATCCGGCAGGCTGACGCGGAAATGATCCATCAGGCGCTCTGCGACGGCTCGCCCGCCTTCCCTCAGCAGATAGTCCAGCGGCAACCTCCTGTTGGACGTAGGAGGAAGACCGACGGCGACCCTGCCGCTCCTGGCACCTGTGCGGTCCAGGTAGACTGTGCCGAAGGTCTTCACCTTGGCCGTCTGGGGCGAAAAGACGGAGTACTGTATGACCACGTTGGTTAGGTCAGAGCCGCTGACCTCGCCCCTTAATTCGAGCCACACGATGTAGCTTTCCTCCTGCTTCTTCGCCGTGTCAATGGCGTCCTTCCTGCTCAGATTGGTGTTGCCCAGGCTCACTTTTAGACTCGCCGACTTTTCCAGTCTGTCAAAGCAGGCGTTCGTGGCAAAGTCCAGGTAGCCGGTAGGGATTTCAAAGGACGCGCTCGACCTGTCTCCGGTGATAATTAAAGACGCGATCGGGGCGGCCACTTTGGTCGGAGTCGGGCTTGGCTTGGCCTCAGCCTTATCTTCCACGGGGGGCGTCGGCGAAGGGTTCTTCACCTGGCGGCGGCCGGACTGTGCCAGCGCCGCCGGGGCAAGATAGAAGAGTAATAGAGCGCAGGCGAGCAGGAGCGTCGAGCGCTTCGCCCCCGCGGGCGCTGAAAAAAGGCGTTCATCTCTCATCGTGGGCCCTCCCAAGCAGCAGATTCTTTACGAGGAGACATTATGGAACAGGATTGAGATTAAAGGAATGCCGAGGAGGTTGGCCTGGGGCGTCGCGGCCCGGTGGGAGAGAAAAATTTAAGACGGATGGGAAGCAGACCGCCGTGCTCGTTTGGCCCGGCGGTCTGCCACTTTTTCAGTTAGCTTTTACCAGCAACCGGCTTCCCACCTGTCAACTTCCTGCCAGGTCCTTCCGTCGTCCCAGGAGTTATACAGAACCCAGTAGTACGTAGTGCATTCGTAGTAGTCAAAAGTCTGTATGTTGCTGCCTTTAGTGCCGCCGCCGCCCGACGATGTGGAGACGGTCTTGGTGGCGGGGTACTGTGCGACCGACTTGACCGTGTTGTTGTCGCACGTCGTGGGTCCGTAGGTTCCGTTCAGGCTGTTGTAGCCGTCATTGCCCTCCACCATCACGGAGCTCCCGTCGGCACAGTCAGAACAGTCGCCCAGCCCGAAGCCGTGTCCTATTTCGTGGGCCGCGGTTTGTGCCAGGGCGCACGGGTCGGTGGTTTTCGTGTTGATCCAGATTTCCTGGCTGATGGCGTTGGTGCCGTTATTCGCCACCGCGTTGTCGCCCCCGTAGCCGGAGTCTCTAGGGGAATCCCTGTTCCAGACCTGCACGTTGTAAGTGCCTGCCGGCGGCGTCATGGACGGAGGGGTCGAGTTGTAAGTGAAACTGAATCTGACGCCGGAGTTGTTTCCGGCAGAGCCGCCAGCCGTTTGCCAGTTCTGGAAAGACTGCACGATGGCGTTCCTCTGTTCCGTATTATACGTGGGGTCTATGTTGACGGTGATGTTCGCGCCCTGCGGCCAGGCCTGCTTTTTGGTCTGCGAGGCCGGAGTGGCGCATTGAGCCGCAGGGGAAGGCGGGGGACAGTCGGTCGGGGGCGTACTCTGAGCGCCGACGCGAAACATCAACGGTGCAAATATTATTATTAACAGGCCAGGTCCGAGCAGGAGGGCCAGACTCTTCAGTGAGCGTCGAGAGAAGGATAAATTCATCGGCCTTATCTCCTCTCCGAAGAGTTTTGTGCAACGGCGTCTCGCACCGTGTTGAGGAACACGGACGAATCAGCGCCTTTGTAATCATCAAAGGGGAGCTTTTCACCGTTCTCTGTATTCGCGCCATCCAGCGGAACGACGCGCCCGCTGCGAAGTTCATACGCAGTCACGAGCGAGAACTCCTGCTCCGTTCCAATGCGCTTGAGAAAGAGGACGTACTGGCGTCCGACCAGCGGCATGCGCTGATTGCGCGTCGTGTATCTCTGGACTGACCCGGAGGGGAATCTGACCGCGCCGCCGAAGCGCTCGGCCGTGACAATGCTTCCGGGATAGAGGGAGGCGCTGGCGTCATTCTTAAGTATCTCGCCGGCGCTCACCGTGAACTCGGAATAGATTCCGGTCCTGTCGCCGGAGAGATAGGCACGGGCGTCCGTAATCTCGCCGACCAGGACGATGTCGCTCTGGGTGACGGGGATGGCCGACAGGCCCTGCCACCAGTGTGTTGACCAGGTGACGTTGACGGGGTAAGGGGCGTCCTCGATCCGCCTTGAGCTTTGATTATCGTAGCGCTTGTTTTTCTTCTCTCTCTTAGCTCGTTTATCAGGGTCGGTGGACTCCGGAGCCGCCGCGTCCGCGACGGGTAGCTGGTCGGCGACTTCCTGCTCCGAAGGCGTCTGTTCAGTCTGATCTTGCCGCCGCAAAACCATCGCCGTCTTTTTCTTCTCTTTCGATTTATTCTGGCCCTGTAGCGCCATCAGCGTCGTTGACCCTAACGTGACCGACACTGAGAGGAGCAAGAGCGCAGCTCTCTTATGTATTGCCATACTACGGATATCTCCTTACAAATCTTTCTGACTGGTTAGTGTGGAACTGATCAGGCGGTGAAACCTGCTTCAGCGGTGCGTAGAGAGTTCTAGATGCCCATCGCCGCGACAGAGTTGCCAAAACCTGCGGCTCATACGCTTCCGCGCCTGGCCACAGTGCGTTCCACTTCGGTTTCGCCTTTTACCTTTTCCCTTTTGCCTTTATATTGGCGGACGCATGTTGAAAAAAGTACTCGGTGCGCTGTGGCGTCATGCGCCGAAGAGTTTGCGGCGATGGACTGTGCGCGCCATTGAGCCGCGCTTCACAGTGACCGCCGGGGCCGTCGTGACGGACGACCTGGGGCGCGTGCTCCTGCTCAAGCACGTCTTTCGCGCGGGCTCCGGCTGGGGCATTCCCGGCGGGTTTCTGGAGAAGGGCGAGCAACCCGAAGAGGCGCTCAGGCGCGAACTGCGCGAGGAGGTCGGACTCGAATTGGAGCGGGCCGAGCTAGCTTTCGCCAGAACTCTGAAACGGCCGCGGCAGGTCGAGGTCATTTTCCGCTGCCGCCCGCGCGGGACAGCCACGCGGAGCAGTCTGGAGATCAAGAGCGCCGAGTGGTTCGCCATTGACCAGCTCCCGCCGGGGCTCACCCGAGACCAGCGCGACCTGATTAAGCGTGCCCTCGAAGATGGAGCAAAGACGCCCGCTTGATGTATGCTGTGCAGCACAAAAAGCAGTGATAAGTACTGAGTACTGAGTGCTGAGTTAAAAGACGGAATGCTTTTTCTCAGTACTCAGTACTGCGGTACTCAGTACTTAATTTTTGCCGGAGACTAAAAGAATGGTAAACCTGATTCCCACGCCCGAAGCCGTCATGCAAATCCTGAAGCGAACGGGAGCCTACCGCGAGGGCCATTTCATCTACCCCTCGGGCAAGCACACGCCGCATTACTTTCAGATGCCGCTCGCCTTCCGCTACTACGACACGGCACGTGTGCTGGCCGTCGCGCTCTCGCGCAAGTTTCGCATCGACCGCGACATCTCCAGCCAGTTGCCGAAGGTTGCGATCATCTCGCCCTCTTCGGGCGGCATCCCAGTGGCCTTCGGCGTCCGCGAGGCTCTTAACGCCGAGCAGATTTACTGGGCCGAAAGAGAAGAGGGCGGCAAGCGTATGTTCCGCCAATACGTCAACCAGGGCGAAGTCAATCCCTGCATCATCGTTGACGACATCATCCGCAGCGGCCACGCGATTGAGGAGACGGTCGGGCTGGTTCAGGAGCTGGGCGCAAAGATCATCGGCTGCGGCACGATTGTGCGCTTCACCTCAGCGCCAGAGTCAATCGGCGACGTGCCCATCAAATCCCTGATAGATTTCGAGTCGCAGATGTACGACCGCTCGGAAGACTGCAAAGACTGCAAAGACGGCGTCGCCGAGGAGCACGTCAGGTTCTAAGGGCAGTGGTCAGTGGTCAGTGGTCGGTGGTCAGTAAGCAGTAAGCAGCGAGCAGCGATTGCGGGTTGATTATGTGCCGCTACGCGGCGAAATCGAATTCGGCTTTAACAACTAACACTACCTCACTGCTCACTGCTTACTGCTGACCACCGGCCACTGACCACTGACCACTATATTTCGTGACGGTTGGCGAGCGCCTTGTCCATCGTCACTTCGTCAACGTATTCGAGGTCGCTTCCGACCGGCATTCCCATCGCGATTCGCGTCACTCTGACGCCGAGAGGTTTCAGCAAGCGGCTGATGTAGTTGGCCGTCGCCTCGCCCTCCGTGTTCGGGTTGGTCGCCAGGATCACTTCTTTCACCTCCACGCCGTCGTTATTCTCGGACTTGAGACGCGGAAGCAGGTTCGCCAGGTGCAGGTCGTCGGGCCCGAGCCCGCGGATCGGAGAAAGGCTCCCGTGCAGCACGTGGTAGAGCCCCTTGTAACTGCGCGTCTTCTCCACCGCGACCAGATTGTAGGGCTCTTCGACCACGCAGATCATGGAGCGGTCGCGCGACGTGTTGGCACAGTAGCGGCACGGGTCAACATCCGTCAGGTTGTTGCAGACCGAGCAGAAGCTGATCCGCAACTTGACCTCGCGCAATGCCTCCACGAAGCGTTCGACGTCTGCCTCGGGGACACGCAGGATGTAAAACGCCAGCCGCTGCGCCGTCTTGTGCCCGATGCCCGGCAGGCGCTTGAACTCGTCAATTAATTTCGTAACTGATTCAGCGTAGTCCAGCATGGTTCGATTGCGGATTTGGGATTTCGGATTGCGGATTGAAAAGACAAGCTGCGCTTTTCTTAAATCCGCAATCCGAAATCCACAATCCGAAATTAAAAGAGTCCCCCGAGGCCGGGCGGGAGCATGCCGCCGAGCTTGCCTTTCATGGCCTCATCGATCTTGCGGTTAGCCTCGTTGACGGCGGCGACGATCATGTCTTGGAGCATCTCCAGGTCGTCCTCCTTGACGGCTTCCGGGTCAATCTTGAGAGCCGTGACCTCGTGCGTGCCCTTCATCTGGACGGTGACGACGCCGCCGCCCGAAGAGGCCTCGACAACGAGTTCCTCCATCTCCCTGGCCATCTTCTCCTGCATCTGCTGCGCCTGCTTCATCATCTGCTGAATATTCATGCCGCCCGGAAATTTCATCTCTCTTAACCTCTCTTTTGCATCAAGTAAAAGTTTCGGATGTTGACGTACTCCTCATCCTAACTTCCCTCAGGTGTGAATGCAAACGCCCTCCGGCGGCCCGTCCCTTGAGTCGCCTTGACTACTCATCCGGCGGCCGTAAATCGCATGGCCCCGACTCATCAATCGGGGCCATGGGGAAAACTCTTCTTGACTGTTCCTGGGCGAATCTAGTTCAAATTGTGCCACTTCTCGTTATTGGTTTCGTCCGACTCGACGACCTGATTTTTGGCGTCGGCGATGAGTTTGAAAGTGGTGCTTTCCAGACTGACGTTCTTCGGGAGGATGCTCTCGGCGTTGACCAGCACCCAATCGCCCTGTCCCGGCTGGATGACTTGAATCACGCGGAACAGCGTCCGCCCGACAGGCGTGCCGTTGATCTTGCGGACGGTCAATTCCAGACGGCACGCGGCGCTCGGAACGTCGCCCCTGTTCGCCACCTGCACGCGCACCGCTTTATCGTTGCCGGGAACGAACTGGTATTGCCTGACCCACAAATCGGGCGCAGCCGGGGCGGGAGTCCGAGCGGTCAAAGGCTGCAACATGCAGACCAGGAGACTGACCAGACAGATTGTTTTCCTCAACATTCCTACTCTCCTTTAGGGGAAAAGGCGTTCACCCGAGGGGCGCATGAACGCGCAAAATTGAATCGGAAATTGCGCGAAAGAATTATCGCGAGCGACGAATATCCGGCTTGTAGTTTTAATGCGCCGCCACGATAAGGCAATCGCTGGCGCCGAGTCAATAATGAGAAAGTTCAAATTGAAGTTTGAACTCCGAATGCTGGCGGGATTGCCTCTGGTTTTCTTGCGGAGGCGGGACATGCTATAAGCCAGAGTAGGCCATGACACGTTACGTCATCAAACGCGGGCAAGCGCCCGACAAATTGGCACGCTATCGCGCGGAGCTGAACGACGAGCAGTTCCGTGTGGCGACGGCCAACCCAGGGGCCGTGCTGGTCGTTGCCGGAGCCGGCTCCGGCAAGACGAGGGCCATCACTTACCGCGTCGCCTACCTCATAGAGCAGGGCGTGGCCCCGGCGCGCATCATGCTCGCCACCTTCACCAACCGCGCCGCGCGCGAGATGCTGCGCCGCGTCGAGCTTCTGACGAGCGGCGGGGACGTCAAGCGCGTCTGGGGCGGGACTTTTCACCGCATCGCCAACCTGATTTTGCGACGCCACGCCGCGAGCATCGGCTACGAATCCAACTACACAATTCTGGATTCTGAAGACGCGCGAGATTTCCTCTCCGCGTGCGTTGACGAAGCAGGCGTTGACACGCGCGCGCGCCGCTTCCCCAAATCTGAAGTCTTGCAGGACATCATCAGCTTCGCCAACAACACGGACCGCCCCATAGAGGACGTGGTCGCGCGCCGCTATCCACACTTCGAGCCGCTCACGCAGACGGTCAAGCGTGTCGATATGATCTACATGGAGCGCAAGCGCGAGCGCAACGTCATGGACTACGACGACCTGCTGCTGAACTGGAAGCGGCTCCTGATGGAGAAGGCGGACATCGCCAACCTCTACGCGGAGCAGTTCCAGCACCTGCTCGTTGACGAGTACCAGGACACGAACAAGTTGCAGGCGGAGATCGTTGACCTCCTTGCCGTCAAACACCGCAACGTGATGGTCGTCGGCGACGACGCGCAGAGCATCTACGCCTGGCGCGGAGCAGAGTTCACAAACATCTACGAGTTTCCCAAAAGATACCCGGAGGCGACGATCTTCCACCTGGAGACCAACTACCGCTCGACCCCTGAAATCCTCGCGCTCGCCAACGTCTCCATCGCCTCGAACCGCAAGCAGTTTCCCAAAACCCTGCGCGCGGCGCGCGCCTCAAAGGGACTGCCCCCGGCGCTCGTCCCTTGCCGCGACGCAGACCAGCAGGCTGCCTTCATCAGCGCGCGCATTCTGGAGCTGCGCGACGAGGGCGTCCCGCTCGAAGAGATAGCCGTGCTCTACCGCTCGCACTATCACTCGCTCGAATTACAGCTAGAGTTGACGCGGCGCGGCATCCCTTACCGTGTCCGCAGCGGCGTGCGATTCTTCGAGCAGGCGCACATCAAGGACGTCGTCTCCTACTTGCGCGTCATCACCAATCCGCGCGACGAGCTGGCCTGGAAGCGCATCCTCAGATTGATTCCGCAGGTCGGCAACCAGACGGCCAACAGGATTTGGGAGAGGCTAGCCTACGCGCCGGACCCGCTCGCGCTCGTGCGCCGCGAGGATTTCCAGGCAGCGCCCAGGCGCGGTCAGGGATGGACGGAGTTCCTGGCCCTGCTCGAAACTTTGGTGAACGACGAGACGCGCGGAAACCCCGCGCGACAGATCGAGTTGATTCTGGCGCGCGGCTACCAGGCGCACCTGGAGAGCAATTACGAGAACGCCGAGGCGCGGCTCGAAGACTTGCGGCAGCTAGCGCTCTACAGCACGCGCTACAACTCGACCGAAGACTTCCTCTCCGAGCTGGCCCTGCTCTCGACCGAGCGCTACGGAGCCCCGCAAGCAATCACGGGCGAAGACGTCGTGATGGGGGGCGACGAGGACGAGCTTTTAACGCTCACCTCGGTCCACCAGGCGAAGGGCCTGGAATGGCGCGCGGTCTTCATCATCTGGGCAGCGGACGGCAAGTTCCCGAGCCCGCGCTCGCTGCGCGACGCCGAAGGCGAGGAGGAGGAGCGCCGCCTCTGGTACGTCGCACTCACACGCGCGGGCGAGCAGCTCTATATCACCTACCCACTGATGGTGACGGACTACAACCGCCAGACGGTGGTACAGAAACCTTCGCGGTTCGTCACGGAAGTGCCGCCGGAGCTTTACAACATCTGGTCGCTCGAAGAAGAGAGCACGGCGGCGGCGGAAACTCTCGACCCGAAGGCGGATGAGCCGGGCGGGTATTTGAATTAACCGTCAGATTGGCACATTTTTTCAAATGAGCTCAGAAAACTTATCTCTCCAAACAGATCGCACTCTCGACGCGCGGGTTAAGCTTTACTACGACCTCTACGCAGTTGGGGACGAGCCGCGGCCGCTGCTGATAGCCTTGCACGGCTACGGGGCGAGCAAACGCCAGATGATGCGCGAGGCGCGCGCCATCGCGCCGGATGATTTCGCCGTCGCGTCCTTGCAGGGCTTTTATCAGCACATCAGAGAGCCGAAGGAGAAGGGCGGGCCGCTCAGATACGGCTTCGGCTGGCTGACCAGCTTTCGCCCGGAAGATTCAATTGAAGTTCACCGCCGCGCCCTGCTCGATCTGATTGACTCACTCGTGAATGAGCGGGTCGCGGACAGCGAGCGCATCTTCCTGCTCGGCTTCTCGCAGTCGTGTGCCCTGAACTACCGCTTCGCCTTCATGCAACGAGAGGTCTTGCGCGGCGTCATAGGAATCTGTGGTGGGCTGCCGGGCGATTGGGAAGCGAGCGAGCTTTACGGGCAAACGCGCGCATCCGTCTTCCACCTGACGGGAGAGCGTGACGAGTTCTACCCGCCGCCCCGCGTCCTCGATTACGAGGAAAGGCTTCGCACGAGGGCGCGCGAGGTGAAGGTTGAAAGCTACGATGCGGGCCATGAGATAACTGCCCCTATGCGCGAGGACGTGCGCGCCTGGCTGGCCGAACACGCGCAGCGATGAGGCGCGGACGGGATTCGCAAAGAACCCCTGAGTTTTTCCAGCCGGGTTGAAACCACCCGCGACATAAAAGTATAGTCCCTTTCGCTTTTTCCCACATCGCGCCGGTGAAAGACATTATGAAACGTACACTCTTTTTCGCGGTGGCCGCCGTGCTCACCGCGTTCATGCTATTCTTTGCAGTCAACGCACAGCAGGCGCACGCCGTCGGACCTCAGATGAATAAACGCGAGACGAAAGACGCCGCAGATATTCGCGCGGTCATGGATGCGCAGGCGGCCGCCTGGAATCGCGGCGACATAGAGGGCTACATGGCCGGCTACCTGCGCTCCGACGAGATTGTTTTTATTTCGGGCGACGCGGTGACGCGCGGCTGGCAGACGGTGCTGGAGCGCTACAAGAGAAACTACAACACGCGCGAGAAGATGGGAGTGCTCGCCTTCAACGACCTTGAGATTAAATTCATTGCTAAGGACGCCGCCACTGCAATCGGACGGTGGCAACTGACGCTCGCCAGCGGCGGCGCACCGCACGGGCGCTTCACGCTCATCTTCCGCCGCACCAAAGAGGGCTGGCGCATAGTCCACGACCACACTTCCTCCGCCCAGTAGAAGGTTAAAGTGTCTGGCACAACGCTCAGCATCGTCGGCTGCTCGCAACTCGTCACGCTCGCCAGCTCAATAAAGGGCGCACGCACCGGCCCACAGATGAGCGAGCTCTCCATCATCGAGGACGGAGCGGTGCTGGTGCGCGACGGGCTCGTCGAGCGAATCGGCCCGCGCCGCGAGATAGAGCCGCTCATCGAAGCGGACGCGGAAGTCATGGACGCTGGCGGGCGCGTCTGCCTGCCTGGGTTCGTGGACGCGCACGCGCATCCGGTCTTCGCCGGGACGCGCGCGGACGAATACGAGGAGCGTGCGCGCGGCGCGACCTACCAGGAGATAGCCGCGCGCGGCGGGGGCATACGCTCGACCGTCAGGCGGACGCGCGCAGCGACCTTTGAGGAGCTGGTCGCGACGTCCAGGCGTTACGGTCAATGGTTCTTGCGGGGCGGCACCACGACCGTCGAGGCGAAATCCGGTTACGGACTCTCCGTCGAAGACGAGCTAAAACTCCTGTGGGCGATTAGGCGGCTGAACGAAGAGACGCCGCTCAACTACGTTCCTACTTTTCTAGGCGCGCACGACGTCCCGGAAGAGTACCGCGAGCGGCGCGAGGACTACGTCACACTTGTCGTCGAGGAGATGCTGCCGCGAGTGGCGGAAGAGGGGCTGGCGGAATACGCCGACGTCTTCTGCGAAGAGCGCGTCTTTACAGTCGAAGAGTCACGCCGAATTCTCTCTGCGGCGCGACGGCATGGCCTGGGCCTGCGCCTGCACGCGGACCAACTGTCGCTCTCGGGTGGCGCGCAACTGGCCGCCGAGCTGAAGACCGTGACGGCCGACCACCTTGAATACACAGACGCGCGTGGCATCGCGGCCTTGAAGGCGGCCAGCGTTCAGCCTGTGCTTTTGCCGGGCTCTGTCTACGCGCTCGGCCACACGCGCTACCCCGCTGCGCGCGAGATGATTGATGCTGGGCTGGCGGTCGTGCTCGCGACGGATTTCAACCCGGGCTCTTCGCCGACCCCTTCCATGCCGATGGTGCTCTCGCTCGCCTCGACGCACCTGAAAATGTCGCCCGCCGAAGCCATCACCGCCGCGACCATCAACGCCGCTTACAGCCTGGGCCGGGGCGACCTCTTGGGGTCAATCGAGGCGGGCAAGCGGGCTGATTTAGTCATCCACGACTGTGCGGACTATCGCGAGGTGGCCTACTTTTTCGGCGTCGAGCACGCCCACGCGGTTTACGTCGGCGGGCGGCCTGTCAGGCTGGATCGGGGCTTAAAGTAATCCCACAAGATAGTGGGCGAAAAATGTGCTTGACGCACAACTTATTGTAATTTATTATCGGCTCAACACTGGGAAGGAGGTGATCCAAAAATTATGAGTTCTAATCACAGTGAGGTGGCTGAGTCCTAGGCCACTGGACTGATAGCCCGAAATTGTTGGGTTTTTCTGTCCAGACGTGCCGCTGATTAGTGCGCTTTTTTGAAAGCGGCACACCAGAGGCACACCAGGCTCAGGGCAATCCCAGCAGTACACCGGAAAGCCGCTTGCGAGTAATCGTGAGCGGCTTTTTCTCTATCTGACCTTGTCGCACGCTGGGCCAGGGTGGTAAGGTGCCTAAGTCGGTGCGATGCGCTCACGCTTTCAATAATTCGCCCGTAGCAGCTATGAACCTCCGTTCCTCGCGGCTGCAACTCTCGGTTGAACTGAAAAAATAATGTGGGAATTCAATATTGAGCGGCGGGCGGCGCCGCGACGCGAAGTCAAACTCGAATTCAGGGTCCTCCTCATAGCCAAAAGGACGAGCGCAGAGGGCGAGGAGCAGACGATGCCCCTCATCGGCTACACGCGCAACGTCAGCGAGAGCGGTCTGGCGCTGCTGGTGTCGGCCAAGAGCATGAGCGTGCTGTATGCCATGGGCAGCGACTACACGCTCGAACTTCTCCTGACCATCCCGGGCGGGTCTGTCGAGATGGAAGTCACGCCTGTCCGCTACCAGCACATCAACGAAGGCAGCGCCGGATCGCTCATCCTCATCGGGGCACACATTACAAAGATGGATGACGACGCGCGCACACGCTTCATCGCATACCTCAATACGTTTGAAGAAGTGAAGAGGTGATGAGTTATAAGTGATAAGTGATAAGAAAGACCTCTTGCTTTTTCTTATCACTTATCACTTCTTCACTTATCACCGCTTTATTTGAATTGCCGTTGGGCGATTTTGGAAAGGGCGATGGTCAGGGCCGCCGTCCCGAGCGTTTTAACGAGCGTCGGGTGCTCGGCGTAGAATTCGCTGATCTTGTCTATGATCGAAGGGTCATGCTTCTCCGCCTGTTCCGCGACCTGCTGCACGGCTTCGGGCGGAATCTGCTGGGCCTGTTCGGGCGTCACTTCCTGCTGACCTCCTCTGAAAATGTTGATGAGGTCGGAGAGGCCGCCGCCCCCGCCGGCACTCGTCGCGCCGCCGCCACCTCCGCCGCCCGCCATGACGCGTGACAGGATAGCCGGCCCAGCGTACCTCAGGATGGTGTTAAGCAGACCCGCCTGCTGCTGCGGGTTGGAGTTGCTAAAGAGGTTGGCGGCCATCTGGCCGAATTCCGGGGTCTGCTCCGAACGGAAGGCCGCGGCCAGCCCGTCGGCCAGGGCGGGCTGCGGGGCCGCCTGTGCCACCTGATTAAAATCGTCGTCAACAGTGTCCGGGGCCTGGTCCGGCTGCGCCCCGTTGTACTGCTGCAAAAGCCCTCTCAATTCCTGCATGATATCCATGTTTGTCACCTCTCTGAAGCTGCTTCCAGATGCGCGCCGTGAGTTTTTCCTGTCTCGGTCATGTTCCCGCGCTTCTGTGGTTAATGTTGTAGGGGGCTTTCGTTAAATCATCGGCCAGAAACTTGCCGCGCGTTTGATGCCTCTCGCTAGGGCGTGGCCCTGGGCGTCGGCGTCGCCTGCTCCGAAGGGAGAACGCGCGAGGCGTCCGGCGCGTCGGGCGAGGTGTGGAGGTGGACTATCTTCCAGGCTGTGCCAATTCGGCGGAAGACCAAGGTCATGCGCCCCGTAGCGGTCTCGGATGTGCCCTTGTAGGTTTGCGACTGAGTCCACAGCGCCGTCACGACCGCGCCGTCGCGCCCGAGCATCTGCGTGCGCACGTCGCGCACTTCCAGATTTACGTCTTTCAGATTCGGGTAGGAACTCTCGCGGTTCTTACGCATCTGGTCCCAGCCCCTGGTCACTGTGCCATTGTTGTTAAAGAGGACGAGCTGCGGCGAGTTCCAGTAAACGCCCGTCACGACGTCCACGTTGGCGGCCTTGATTCCCTCTATCAGGGAATTGAAGGCGGCTAGAACATCTCTAGGCGAAGGGTCGTTCCTGCCTGCGCGCCTGCCTGCGGGGGACGTGCGCGGCGTGGGCGTCGGCGTGGCCTGCGGTGTGCCAGCCTCTTCGACACTCTGGGCGGGAGTTTTCGCCGTCGTGGTGGAGGTGCGCTGTCGCGTCGCCGACGAGTTACTGTTCTGCGCGAAGGCTGCGACGGGGAGCGCGCAGGCCAGCGCGACGATGACGAAGAAAAATCTTTTAGCCATTAATTAAACTCCTCGAACAAAAAATTAGGATGAGCCCGCGGCTTCCGTGCTGGCCCAGGGCTCCTGACTGCGTAGACGCCTGACTGAGCGGTCGCGCCCGACGACGTCGAAGACATCGAACATGGAAGGGCCGACCGCCTGGCCCGTCAGCATTGTGCGCGAGGCGTTGATTAAAAGGCCAGCCTTCACATTAACCTCTTCGGCGTAGGCGCGCAAAGCCGCCTCGCTCGTCTCGGCCGTGAAAGGCTCGGCTTCTTCGAGCCTCTCGGCCAGGGCGGGCAGCCATTCGCGCAGGCGCGGCTCCTTCAAAAGGTTCTTCCTGACGGCCGCCTCATCGAAATCGAAATCATCGGAGAAGTAGGCGCGGCCCTGCTCCGAAAAATCCTTGAGCGTGTGGAAGCGCTGGCGAATCAAATTCACAGTCTTCTCGAACCAGGCGCTCTCCTCCTCCTCGTACTCCTCACGCCAGAGCTTATTGGCCCGCAGCTCTGCCTTGACCAGCGGCTGCAAGTCGGGGAACGGCATCGTGCGTATGTACTCGGCGTTCATCCAGAGCGCCTTGTCGTCCGTCCAGCGCTTCGGATTGTTGACATCGAAATTGAAGATCGCCGGACTACGGTGAATGCGTTCAAGCGAAAAGTTCCTGACCAACTCGTCCAACGTCATCAATTCGCCGACGCGTTCGTCCGCCGGGACTTCACCGCTGCCTGGAGTCGCGTCGGCGGCGTACTGCGCACCTGTAGCTGACCAGCCGAGCAAAGCAAGGTAATTGCGAAACGCAGCCGCAAGGAAACCTGCATCGCGGTAAGTCGTCAGCGAAACGATTTCGCCGTGAATTCTTTTCGATAACTTCTTTCCGCCGGGCGCAAGGATAAGCGGAAGGTGCGCGAAGCGCGGGACCGAAGCGCCCAGCGCCTCGTAGATGAGAATCTGCTTGTGTGTGTTCGTCAGGTGATCCTGTCCGCGAATCACGTCCGTGATCTTCATCTCGATGTCGTCGAGCACGACGGACAAATTGTAGAGCGGATGACCGTCGGAGCGCAGCAGCACCAGGTCTTCAATCTCCGCGTAGTCGCGCTCCTGCGGGCCGTAGACCGCATCTGCAAAATTCGTTCTGCCTTCATGCGCCACTTTCAGGCGCACTGCGAAAGGCTCTCCCGCACTGGCGCGGCGGTCGGATTCTTCTTTCGGCAGCTCGCGGTAAGGATTACTGCGCTGGTTCTGGCCTCCCTCGGACGCCTGGGCGCGCGCACGCTCGGCTATAACCTCTTTGATGCCTGCGTCCGCCCGCTCAGCCTTCGGCGTGAAATCGCGGTAAGCTTTGCCCTCTTCCACCAGGCGGAGCGCCGCCTCCCTGTGCTTCGGCGCGTTGTCGGACTGAAAGACCATCTCTTCGTCGTAGTCCAGGCCGAGCCACTCCAGGCCCTCTATGATGGAGCGCGTAGAGGCTTCGGTCGAGCGCTGCAAATCTGTGTCTTCAATGCGGAGCAGGAACCGTCCGCCGATTTTGCGCGCGTACAACCAGTTGAAGAGCGCAGTGCGTGCTGCGCCGATATGAAGATAGCCCGTCGGTGACGGTGCGAAACGAACACGAACGCTCATAAGGTAAAAATTAAAAGGGTGAAAGTAAAAAGGCAAAAGGGGCGACCGATTACTTTTAATTTAAACGCGGCTTCATCCTTAACTTGTGCCTTTTCACTTCTACCCTTCGGCCTGCCTTCATCCTTTCTTTAGTTCGGCCACCTGCCTGCTCAAATCGTCCAGGCGCGAGAGCAGCTCGCTGTGCATGCGGTCACTGCGTGCGGGCTCCCTGCCCTGCACGTAGAAAGTGCCGCCGGGCTCCAGCACCATCTTCTCGATCTCGCCTAGGTGTGAGAAGCCCTGACGATGCGCGACCGTTTGCAGCTCGGACTCCGTCAAAAGCTCCCTGGCCAGGGCGGCGCGGCGCACCCGCCCGTTTTCCACCAGCACGGTCGGCGTGCCCTCAATCATCTGGTCTAGGCGTCTGTGCTTGAAGACGAAGCGTACCACAAAGTAGTTAATCACAAGCAAGCTGAGAGCGCCGATGAGCCCGCCCGTGACCGAATTGTCGTCGCCGATGATGGCGTTCTGCACCGTGTTCGAGAGCGAGAGCAGGACGACCAGGTCGAAGGGGTTGAGCTGTGCCAGCTCGCGCTTGCCGAAGATGCGCAAGACCACGACCAGAAAGACGTAGACAAGCACCGGGCGCAACACCTTTTCGGCCACGGGCAGCGCGAGGTGAAACATGTCGTTGGTGACCGCGTCACTCCAAAGGGCGGGTAGAATCATGTGCTCTCTCCTTCGCTTTGAACTTATCCGGCAAACAAAAGTCTTACAGGAGAGAATATAAACCCGGTGGCGGGAAAAACGGGCCAATTTCTCAACCGGGCTCTGCCGGCGACGCGTCCTGAGAGCCGCCGGCCAAATAGCAAACGGGCCGCCTGGGAATCATCGCAGGCGGCCCGTCCTTCTAAGTGTTAGAAATGATGGCGGAGATGACAGGATTCGAACCTGTGATGGGCTTTTGACCCATAACGGTTTAGCAAACCGCCGCCTTCAGCCACTCGGCCACATCTCCGCGCGCCTGACCACTTCAGGCGAAGGTTTATTCTAATCCGCGAGGCGAGATTGTCAAGCCTTCGCCCCGAGGCCCATTAGCCCGTGGAAAACATTCAAGACGTGCTCCGGGCCATGCGGTGATAGAATCCGGGACGCACGCGTTTATCTTTAAGTTGATAGGAGATTCCCTCACATGCCGGACGTGGTGCGAGGGGCCGCCGTTCGCGTATCACTGGGGCTATAGAAGGCGCGGGGGCATTTGCGGGAGTTGGGGGCGGAGGAGCCGTTGATGTCGGCGTTGGACGAGGGGAAGTTCGAGCCGATGCTGGCTGATTATTCCTTCGCTGGTCAGGACAGGGTCAGGCTCGCGGGGCGGGGTGCGCCGCGGAGTTGGACGGGGGGTTGGGGGGCGCAGCAGACTTTGATGAGGCGCTGGCGGTCACGTTGCATGTCGGCGTCTTCTTTGAGCCAGGCGCGGAGTTCGTGGAAGATGCGGGCGGCGTGCGGGTCTGTAGGTTCGACGAGGCGGTAGTGCATCCATTTGCCGTCGCGGCGGGCGGAGACGACGCCGGCGCGGCGCAGGTAGGCCAGGTGGCGCGAAATCTTCGGCTGGTTAACGCCAAGCACGGCGACGAAGAAGCAGACGCAGACCTCGTCGTCGCCCATCAGGTTGATGAGCCGCAGCCGGGTGCGGTCGGCCAGCGCCCGGAAGAACAATAGCTCGTCGTCGAAACTCCTCCCACTTCTCATGCGGGGTATTCTAACATACCGGGAACGAATATGCCTTGACAGATATGTGCTGTGGCTGTATGCTTCGTTCATATTCGCCTTAGCGAATATGAAATCTGGTCGGTGATGAGGAGGTTCCTGAAGATGGAGAAGACGGAGACGAAAACGGTGCAGGCGCTCAAGGCGCACCTGGCGCTCAACGTGAAGGATGTGGAGCGAAGCACGGAGTTCTACAAAAAGATGCTTGGGATTGAGCCGAGCAAGGTGCGGAAGGGTTACGCCAAATTCGACGTCGCGAACCCGCCGCTCAATCTGACGCTCAACGAAGTCCCGTTCAAGGAGCGCGGCGCGCTCTCGCACCTGGGGATTCAGGTGACTTCGACGGAGGATGTGCTCAAAATGCGCGAGCGATGGATTGGCGAGGGCCTCGTCACGACGGACGAGATGCAGACCAACTGCTGCTACGCGATGCAGGACAAGACCTGGGTTCACGACCCGGACGGCAACGAGTGGGAAGCCTTCGTAGTGCTCGAAGACAATCTGGCCGAATCAACGGCGTGCTGCGTGACGAACGCGGACGGCCAGGACGTCTGTGCCACCACGGGTGAAGTTGTTTCGGCAGCAGCAGCAGAGACATCCTCATGCTGCGGCGCGTGATTCATAATTCAGAGGGCTGAAAAGTCTGCGGCCCCGTGTACCCTGGAAAAGTACGCGGGGCCGCCGATGCTTCGTGCTCCAGCCTGAGCTTAATCCGAAGTCTTACTGTTCGTCGTTCTGTTGATTAGAGAAGCGACCGCGGCGTTCTCCGTGGCGCGCCTTGCGTTCTTTGATGAGTTGTTCGAACTGCGTGCGCTGCTCCTGTGTCAGGACGCTCATCATCTCCTGGTGCATGTTTCTCCGGGCCTGTCCGAGCTCGGCGCGCAGAGCCTCCGCGCGCGACTCTGCGTCCGTCGATAGCGTACCGTTCTGATTGCTCTCGTGAAGACGGCGCATCTCTTCGCGTTGAGATTTCGTGCTCGCCTCGAACCGCTCCTCGATGGCGCGTAGCTGCTGCTGTTGCGTGTCCGTCAGGTTAAGCTCTCCGGCCAGACGCTGGACTCCGCCCCGTCTGCCCATCCCGCGATGCTTGCCCCTGCGCTCCATCCGCTGCTGCTGCCCACCGTCCTGCGGACTGGTCGTCTGCTGCGCGAAGGCACCTGAGCTGAAAACGAAGAGGAGGCCGAGCGCGAGGCCCGTCCCGATAAATTTCCTTGACATTACTTCTCTTGCACTCCTTTTGAGGTTGATCCGTTGTAGATTGATTGCCAGTATGTGAACGGCCCGCGCAACCCAAGCGTGGGACGACAGGTTGGCTTTGATGAAGCGTCTCTATAAAAAGTCCGCTATCGAAGCTTTGGACGCGCGCCGCTCACGTTTGGTTTGAAAAAGTCGCCCCGCCCTGGAAGAGACAGGCGAGGGCGGGCTTTGCCCCTTCGAAATGTGAATATTTCGTGAATAGCAAAACCGTGCTTCAGGCGTTACAATACGCACCGCGATGAAACTCCTACAAAGCATTAACTCGCCCGCGGATTTGCGCCGCCTGACGCCACAGCAACTGCAAGCGGTAGCCGATGAGATTCGTCAATACATCCTGGAAACGATGTCCAGAATAGGCGGCCACACGGGCGCAAGCTTGGGCGCGGTCGAGCTGGCCGTCGCGCTCCACTACGCCTTCGACACCCCGCGCGACCGCATCGTCTGGGACGTGGGCCACCAGGCTTACGCGCACAAGATTCTGACCGGCAGGCGCGACCAGCTTCCGACCATCAAGCAGTACGGCGGAATCAGCGGCTTTCTGAAGCGGGACGAGTCGGAGTACGACACCTTCGGCGCGGGGCACGCCTCGACTTCCATCTCCGCCGCACTGGGCATGGCCATCGCGCGCGATCGCAAGAACGAGAAGCATCACGTCTGCGCAGTCATCGGCGATGCCTCTCTGGCCGGAGGGATGGCTATGGAGGCCATCAATCAGGCCGGACACTTGAAGACACGCCTGATCGTGCTCCTCAACGACAACGAGATGTCGATTGCGCCGGCGGTCGGCGCGCTGACGGGCTATCTCAACCGCCTGCGCGAGGCGCAAGGGTATCACCGCTTCAAAGACGAAGTGGGAGAGACCTTGCTCTCGATTCCGGCGCTCGGCGCGCGTCTGCACCAGGCGGCCAAGACGGTCAAGGACGCGCTCGCTGCGGCCGTGCTTCCGGGCGCGCTCACGAGCGAGCTTGGGTTCAAGTACATAGGCTACGTGGACGGCCACAACCCGCGCGCCCTGGTCGCTGCCCTCAGAGAGGCGCAGCAGGTCAAGGACGCCCCGGTCATCGTCCACGCCCTGACGACCAAGGGCAAAGGCTTCCCTGCCTCCGAGAAAAACTATTACGCCTGGCACGCCACAGGCCCCTTCGAGCTCAAGACCGGCAAGCCCATCAAATCGCCGTCAAAGGCCCCGACGTACACTTCCATCTTCGGCAAGACCATGTGCGAGTTGATGGAGAAGGATGACCGGATCGTAGCCCTGACGGCGGCCATGCCCGACGGAACGGGCATAGACATTGTGCTGGAGAAATTCCCCGAGCGCGCCTTCGATGTCGGCATAGCGGAGCAGCATGCCGTCACGTTTTCCGGCGGCATGGCCTGCGAGGGATTGAAGCCTGTCGCGGCCATCTACTCGACCTTCCTTCAGCGTGGCTTTGACCAGGTGATGCACGACATCTGTATACAGAACCTGGACGTGACGTTCGCACTGGACCGTGGCGGCATGGCCGGACCCGATGGGCCGACGCACCACGGGCTCCTGGACATAGCTTACCTTCGCCCGATGCCGAACATGGTTGTCATGGCCCCGAAGGACGAAGGCGAGTTGCGCGACATGCTCCTGACGGCCATAGAGCACCCAGGGCCCGCGGCCCTGCGCTACCCGCGCGGCAACGGCGTCGGCTGCGACATCAGCCGCGAGCCGCAACTTCTGGAAATAGGGCGCGGCGAAATCCTGCGCGATGGCGGCGACATAGGGATCGTCGCTTACGGCTCGATGGTTCACCCGTCGCTCGCCGCAGCCGAAAACCTGGCCAGGGACGGGATCGAAACCACGGTCGTCAACGCGCGCTTCGTCAAACCGTTGGACGCTGGCCTCCTGCTCGCGCTGGCTCGCACGAAGCGTCTGATCGTGACGGTCGAAGAAGCTTACCTGGCGGGCGGCTTCGGCTCTGCCGTCATGGAGCTTCTGGAAGAGAACGGCCTGCTCGACCAGGTCAGGGTCGTGCGAATGGGCATCCCGGACCGCCTGGTCACGCACGGCGAGGCCAAACTCCTGCTCGCCAAATACGGCCTCGACGCCGACGGCATCTACACGCGCGTCAAAGAGAGCGTAGAGGTCTTGGAAGACCGCCGCGCCAAAAGGCAGAAGGTCACAAGCTAAAGCCCGCGTTAGCCCGCTGCCAAGAGGTTGTGCGCCCGTCCACTGGTTATCCCGGATGGACGGGCGCACTGCTTTTGTGCACTATATCGTCCATTTTTGGAGCGGCGGGCGGACGTG
This sequence comes from Pyrinomonadaceae bacterium, assembly GCA_035275605.1. GTDB lineage: Bacteria > Acidobacteriota > Blastocatellia > Pyrinomonadales > Pyrinomonadaceae > QHXM01. Next base: position 4,167 of record DATEMM010000302.1, on the reverse strand, counting down.
TGCGCCCTGCGCAGCATCAAATGTTTCGGCGGCGGGCGTTGGATTTCAGGGAGTTAAGGACCCGAGCGAGTTTGCCCGCCCGCGTGGCCTTAGTTTTGCAGTCGTGAGTGGGCGACCTTCCCCCTCGTACAATTTAATTGCAATAAAGGGACAGCGAAGAGAGACAAAAATCCGCTTCGCCTCGATAATAAGATGGCAGAGAGACGAAAAATTGTGATTCAGACAGGGGCAGAGCCCGCGGAGCCGCTTCCCACCCCGCACTTCGATGCGGAGGCGACCCTGACGGCGCGGCCCGTAGTCCCCCTCAACGAGCAGGAAGCCTACCAGGCCCCTTACGGTGCCTACGCGGCGCGCGGCGCGAAACCGTTTTGGAAGCGCCCGGCCTTAATCGCCCTGATAGTTCTAGTCGCCGTCGGCTGCGGCGTCGCGGCCGGGATAGCCATCGGCCTCAGACGCAACCGCACCGCGACAGAGACTCCGGCCGTCACCACGACTACTACTATTGCACAGCCCGCCGAGGCGCAGGACACTGGTCAGGCGGCCGAACCCGTTGCGCAGGCACCGCAGGCCGAGCCGCAGCCCCGCCCCGCCGCTCCCACCGATGAGACGGCTAAGGAGGATGAGACTCCCGCCGAGCCCAGGAGCGAAGAGCCCAGGCGCACAGCCCGCAACGAGCCGAAGGAGACGGAAGAAGTGGTGACGCCGCCTGTCGTTCGGGAGAGGAGACGCGAGAGGGCTGAAGACGATGATACGGACGATGTCGCGCGCGGGCGCGAGGCGAAGCAGGCCGAGCGGGAGCGCCGCAGGGAAGATAGAAGGGAAGAGAGAAGGGCGGAAAGAAGAGAGCGCAGGCGTCGTGGCGGCGATGAAGCGATAGACCTTCCTCGCGAAGTCCACAGGGCCGGGGAAAGACTCGACCGCATCAGAGAAATCTTCGAAGGCAGACAGCCCTGAGAAAGTAAAAAGGTAGAAGTAACAAAGCATAAGGGGAAGAACCTGGAGCACGGCTCGCTTCGGTCTTCCCCTTTTGCTTTTGACCTTTCTCCTTTTGCCTTCTTTAGTTTACTTTTGACTTATGCGTCGTGAGCGGATTGACAAGCTGCTGGTCGAGCGTGGGCTGGCCTCGTCGCGGACGAAGGCGCAGGCTCTGGTGATGGCGGGCGTCGTTCTAGTCAACGACCAGCGCGTCGCCAAACCCTCGGAGATGTTCGGCGACGACGATGTGATCCGCGTCAAGGGCGCAAACGACCCTGCGCTGCGTTACGTCGGGCGCGGCGGGTTGAAGCTGGAGGCGGCGCTGCGGGAATTCCGGCTGGACGTGACGGGTTTTGTTTGTCTGGATGTGGGCGCGTCTACGGGCGGGTTCACCGATTGCCTCTTGCAGCACGGCGCGCGCCGTGTGGTGGCGATTGACGTGGGGCACAATCAGCTCGACTGGCGGCTCAGAAACGATCCGCGCGTGGAGGTTCGGGAGGGCGTCAACGCGCGATACCTTGCGCCGGACGATTTCGCGGAGAGGTTTGACCTGGCCGTGATGGACGTCTCGTTCATCTCTGCGACGAAAGTGATGCCCGCGATCATCGCGCTGTTGACGGAAGGGGCGCGGCTCGTTACGCTCATCAAGCCGCAGTTCGAAGTGGGACGCGGGGAAGTGGGGCGGGGCGGAATCGTCACCGATCCAGCAAAACACGCCCGCGTGGTTGAAGAGGTCAACGAAGCCGCACACTCGCTCGGCCTCAAGCTGCGCGGCGTTATCGAATCGCCCGTGCGCGGCGCTGACGGCAACCTTGAATTTCTCGCCCTCTACGAGAAAGGAAGTCCAGATGAATAACGACGAGATCCAAAGCGCCATTGAGTTTCTGCTGAAGAATCAGGCCAGCTTTGAAGTCCAACTGGAAAAAACCAATCGGCAGATGGAACAGACCAACCAGCAAATTGCTCGGACCGATGAGCAGCTTGCTCGGACCGATGAACAACTGGCTCGAACAGATGCTCAACTTGCGAGAACGAATGAGCAGCTTGCTCAAACAGACCTGCGTGTCTCATTCCTGGCCGAAACGCAGACGGAATTTATCCAGGCGATGCTGGGACATGTCGAAGCGCAACGCGAGATTAATGCCGACGTGCGCCAGATGATGCGCGAGTTAGCCCAGGCTCGGCAATCAACTCAGCAAGAGACTTCCGGGTTGGCTCAGGCGCAGCAATCAACTCAGCAGCAGATTTCCGAACTGGCTCAGGTCCAGCAATCAACGCAGCGAGATATTTCCGAGCTAACGAAAATCGTTGGCGGGTTAGTGAAGACGGTTTACGGAAATGGCAGCTCAACGCAGGAATAGACGGCCCGGTCAGAGTGCTTACGATGAGTGAGAAAAGCAAGGAACGGAGAGCGCTCGCGCAGTTGCAGCGCGTCAAGACTTCCTACCAGAGTTTCATTAAATTGAGCTACGAGCACGCCGCGCAATCTTGCGCCACGTGCCCGACGCGCGGCGTCTGTTGCACGGACGCGCATTTCGTCAACGTCCACATCACGCGCCTCGAAGCCGTCGCTATCCGCGAGACCATTGAGCGCACGCCGCGCCTGACGCGGGCCGCAAAGCGCGCCGTCTACAAACGCGCCGCCGCGGCGGTTGAGCGGTACAATCTGCGCGCCTCCGGCGACACCTTCGGCCAGACTTTCGCGTGCCCGCTCTACGACCCTTCGCTCGGCTGCCTGGTGCACGCGCGCGCCAAGCCCGCCCCCTGTATTCAGCACGCCTGCTACGAGAATTGGGAAGACCTCCCGCCTGCTAGCTTGCAGGCGCGCACGGAACATCGCGTCGAGCAGTTGAACGGAGAGGTCTACGGCCGGGCCTGGGACTGGCTGCCTCTGCCGCTCTGGCTCTCCCTCATCGAAGGGGAAGCGGAAGGCACGGAACTCGACCATCTCGCGCGTGAATGGAGCACGCGACGCGACGCGCGTGAGAGCAATTCGGCGCACCAGGCGCGAAGAGCGGCGCACGGCGCGCAACGCAGGCGCGCGAGCCTGCCCGTCATCAATCAAGGGCCATCACGTTTCTAGCTTGTTCATGAACCACAGAAAGTGGCTGATCCGGATTACGTATGAATCTCTTACTGCGCCCGACCGTTCCCGAAGATGTGCCGGGGATTCTAGCCCTCATCGGCGAGATTTACCGCGAATACGACTGCGTGCTGGCGGCGGAGGCGGAGGAGCGTCATCTGCTGGAGCCTGGGCCGTACTTTCGCTCGCGCGGCGGGGAGTTCTGGGTGGTCGAGGAGGGCGGAAGGGTCCTTGCGACCGTGGCCGTCATGCTCCACGACGACGATGGCGAGTTGAAATCGCTCTACGTCCACTCTTCCCTCAGGCGGCAGGGTTGGGGAGAGAGGCTGACGCAACTGGCCATTGATTACGCGCGCTCAAGCGGAAAGCGGAAGATGGTTCTCTGGAGCGATACGCGCTTTCTCAGCGCGCACCGTCTCTACCGCCGCATGGGTTTTCAGGAATGCGGCGTGCGGGAGCTGAACGACTCGAACAATTCGGTCGAATACGGGTTCGAGCTGTCTTTGGTGTGAGCAAAAATTCTGCTTTCCAGAGTCCAGGACGCGGGGTTAAGGAAAATTTTTTAAGTCCAGGACGCGGTTTTTGACTATCCTCTTCCTCGTCCCGTCACCGCTTCAGCGTTTTTGCTGAGAGTTCTTAAAGGTCAAAAATTTCCACAGACTTTTCCACAACCACAGTCTCTGATTCTTAAAGTATTTTCTGCTTGACTTGAAAAGGACCGGAGCGTATAACCCACATCCTCGTCGCGGGGCTCACGGGCTTCGTGACCAGCCAGGGGAAAGGCGAGCGGTGCGGTGACGCATTGCTTGAGGGTAGCAACAGGCGGCTGTTGCGGCTATCACACCCCGCGCTGAAGCCGAAAGGCTTGGCTTCAGGAGAGTCGCAAGATTTTCCTGAACGGCGGCGGATAAAAACGCGGCCGTGCTTCCGAGGAAGTGATCAACCTGGAAGTAGCGTCAGTCGCTTGGGCGCAAGCTCAAGCCTCGTTGCCGGCGTCGTAACCGGCGGTGGAGGAAAAGCCACCACACCAAAAACCAAACGGCACCGCAGATGGCTTTCGGGCCTGCCTGCGAGGTTTGTGAAAACGAATCGAGTGCCGACCGGAGAGA
>DATEMM010000301.1:0-9570 GCA_035275605.1 Pyrinomonadaceae bacterium | reverse complement strand
CGGCGGTTGCACTGGACGCCTGGGGGTTCCGCATCTTTCGGCGCGAGGTGCGCGCGGGAGGCAGGTCGGGTGGCACACGATAAAACTGTAATCCAGCTTGAAGAGAGGACTCAAAATATGCGAAACGCGAGAGCTTTGACGCTCGTCCTGATGGCGGCGGCGCTGCTGATGGTGGGTTGCGTGAGCGGGCCGCAGCAACAGACGGCCGTCAATTGCGCCGACAGACCGAAGAAAACCGGCCCGGTCAAGATCGGATTTTCGATGGACACGCTGAAGGAGGAGCGCTGGCAGCGCGACAAGGAACTGGTCGAGCAGCGCGCCAAGGAGGTCGGCGCGAATTTGGACGTGCAGGTCGCCAACGGCCTGGACGACGTGCAGATTAAGCAAGCCGACAACATGTTGACTCAAGGGGTCGAGGTGCTCATCGTCGCCCCGCACAACGGCGTGGTCGCTTCGTCAATCGTCGAGTCCGCAAAGAGGCAGTGTGTGCCAGTCATCAGTTACGACCGGCTGATTATGAGGTCGGACGTGGACCTCTACGTCTCGCACCAGGTCGAGAAGATTGGCGAGATGCAGGGGCAGTACGCGCTCGACCACGCGCCGAAAGGGAACTACGTCCTGATCGGCGGCTCGCAGACGGACAACAACGCGCTGCTCCTGCGCAAAGGACAGATGAGGGTCTTGCAGCCGGCGATTGACCGCGGCGACATCCATGTAGTCTCCGACCAGTACGCCCGTGAGTGGCTGCCGAGCGAAGCTTTGCGCATCACGGAAGACGCGATGACGAAATCTAGTAACAACATTCAGGCCATCGTCGCCTCTAACGACGGCACGGCCGGGGGAGCCATTCAGGCGCTTGGGCCCCTTGCCAGCAAGGTGGTTGTCACAGGCCAGGACGCCGCGCTGGATGCCGTGCAGCGCATCGCAGAGGGTCGCCAGTCCATGACTATTTACAAGCCCATTAAGCCGCTCGCCTTCAGCGCGGTTGACGCCGCCGTCAAGCTCGCGCGCGGTGAAAAGGTGGACGCCAGGGACAAGGTCAACAACGAGAAGATAGATGTGCCAGCCATTCTTCAGGAGCCGATGGTAGTGGATAAGAACAACGTCATGTCCACGATCATCAAGGACGGCTATCACAAGATGGAGGACGTTTATAAGAATGTGCCAAGAGATCAATGGCCCAAGCAGGAGTGAGCAGTTGGCGGTAATAACTATCGCCTGTTTTCTAATAGACGGGGGCGGATGAGGATGGGTGCGAGCGAATCTCCGATTCTGGAGATGAGAAATATTACTAAGAGCTTTCCGGGCGTTCGTGCGCTGGACGGGGTGACGTTTGATCTTTATTCGGGGGAGATTCATGCGCTGGTGGGTGAGAACGGGGCGGGTAAATCTACCCTGATGAAGGTGCTGGGGGGCGTTTATCCGCATCCTCAGTACGGCGGCGAGGTGTTGATTGACGGCGCGGCGCGGCGCTTCGGGAGTGTGCGCGAGGCGGAGCACGCGGGGATAGCTGTCATCTACCAGGAACTGTCGCTCGTCAAGGAGATGACGATTGGCGAGAACATCATCCTGGGGCGCGAGCCGCGCCGCTTCGGCGTCGTGCGCTGGGAAGAGCTTTACAGCCGCGCCGCAAAGCTGCTCGACGATTTGAACCTGCGCCTGGACCCGCGTGTGCCAGTGGGCCATTTAGGGATAGGGCAGCAGCAACTAGTCGAAATCGCTAAGGCCCTTTCGCAGGAGGCACGCATCCTCGTCCTGGACGAGCCGACCGCCGCGCTGACCGACACTGAAGTCGAGACCCTCTTCGGCATTCTCAACAAGCTGCGCTCTCGCCAGGTGGGCATGGTCTACATCTCGCACAAGCTGGACGAGGTGTTCCGCATGTCCGACCGCATCACGGTGCTGCGCGACGGTCGCACGGTGGGAACTGAAGCGACGAGCCGTCTGGACGAAGCGCGCGTCATCGCACGCATGGTCGGGCGCGAGGTCGGCAGCATCTTCCCGGAGGCCGACCATCAGCGTGGCGAAGTGGTCTTTGAGGCACGCGACATCACGGTCGAAGATCCGAACGTGAAGGGAAAGCTCCTGGTCGATCACGCCAGTTTCAGCGTGCGGCGGGGCGAGGTCTTAGGTATAGCGGGGCTGATGGGCGCTGGCCGCAGCGACCTTTTGATGGCCGTCTTCGGAGCGCACGCCGGGCGCTTCACGGGCGAGATTTTGATTGAAGGAAGGCCCGTGCGCGTCACGCGCCCCTCGGACGCGATTAATCTGGGCGTCGGTTTCGTGACCGAAGACAGAAAGCGCTTCGGCCTCATCCTAGACCAGACGATTCTCAACAACATGACGATTGCCGGGTTGAAACGCTTGTCTGGGAGTTTCCTGACGGACGTTGATTCGGAGGCCGCCGCGGGCGAGCGTTCGATGAAAGAGCTGCGCGTCAAGGCGAATTCGGTCTTCACCGTCGCTGGCACACTTTCGGGCGGCAACCAGCAAAAGGTCGTGCTCGCCAAGTGGCTGCTGACCAACCCGCGTGTGCTTTTCCTGGACGAGCCGACCCGCGGCATAGATGTCGGCGCGAAGCAGGAGATTTACGCGCAGATCAACCGCCTCGCCCGCGAGGGCCTCGCCATCGTGCTCGTCTCTTCGGAACTGCCCGAAGTGCTCGGCCTCTCCGACCGCGTGCTTGTGCTGCACGAAGGACGCATTACTGGAGAGTTCAAGCGCAACGAAGCGACGCCCGAGGCCGTGATGGCCTGTGCCACGGGCCACAACAAAACTATCAGCGCGGAGAGTTAAGCTGTGCCATTCTTCCGGCAGCGCGACGATGAGATTTGAGATGAGCCACGAAGCCCCAACCAACGAGCCCGCAATTGACCGCCCGCCGGTGACGGCCGACGTCGCGCCGCCAACTGTTGACGTGGAGGGCACGCCGCAGACGCGTATCGGGCGCTTTCGTCTGCCGACCACGACCCTGCGCGCCTACACCATGCTCTTCGCGCTCGTCGTCATCTGGCTCTTCCTGCAACTGGCGACCATTAGCGAGACGCACCCTTACGGGCTCTTCCTGGACCCGGTCAACTTCTCCAAGCTGCTCAAGCAAACGGCCGTGACCGGCATTCTGGCCGTGGGGATGTTGATGGTCATCGTCGCCGGGCAGATAGACCTCTCGGTGGGCTCGGTCGTGGGCCTCGCGGGCGGCATCGCCGCGCTGACTCAGGGCTGGGGCCTGGGACCGTCGCTCGCTTCGGCAATCGTGGTCGGCCTCGTCATCGGCGCGATTCACGGCTCGCTCGTGGCCTACGCGAACATCCCCGCTTTCATCGTCACGCTCGGCGGGTTGCTGGCCTGGCGCGGCGTCGTCCTGTGGCGCATGAAGGGTGCGACCGTGACGATTGAGCTTCCCGTTTTCAGGTCAATCGGCGAAGGCTTCGTCGCACCCGTCGCCGGAATCGCTCTCGCCGTCCTGGCCATAGCCGCCCTCGCCTTTCTTACTTTCCGGCGCAACAGCGCGCGCCGACGCCACGGCTTGACTGTGGCCGGGACGGGGGCGGCCGTCGCGCGCGTTCTGATTCCGTCAATCGTGATAGCTGTCTTCATCTACATGATGAACACGCAGGGAGGTGTGCCGATTCCCGTCTTCGTGTTTTTGACGGTGGCGCTCATTGGAGCTTTTCTGACGCAGAACACTACGTTCGGGCGTTACCTCTACGCAGTGGGCGGCAACCCTGACGCGGCGCGCCTGTCCGGCATCAGCCTGCGTGGCCACATTCTGGCAGCCTTCTGCGTCATGGGCGCGCTGAGCGGGCTGGCGGCGCTCGTTTACACGGCGCGCAACGGGAGCGCTGCGGGCGACGCAGGAACCCTGATGGAGTTGGACGCCATCGCGGCGTGCGTCATCGGCGGCACGAGCTTGATGGGCGGGCGCGGGACGGTCTTCGGCGCGTGCCTCGGCGCGCTGATTATGGCGAGCCTGGATAACGGCATGTCGCTTCTCAACGTCGAGAACAATGTTCAGTTGATCGTCAAGGGGGCCGTGCTGGTGGCGGCGGTGGGCTTCGACATGCTCGGCCGTCAACGAACATGAGAGTCGCACTCCTTATTATTCTCAGTCTGGCGGCAGCGCCGCATGGTTTGGCACAGGTAGCGGCGGAGCTTGCGCCGGGCGCGCCGGGCCGTGATGCGCAGTGGGAGAGCGCAGGCAAAGTCGGCGTCGGCACCTCTGCCTCTCTCGAATCAAAGGTCTGGTTCACGTTGCAGGGCGGGGTGATGACGGAGGTTTACTACCCGACGGTGGATGTCGCCAACGTGCGCCTGTTGCAATTCATAGTCGTCAGCGCCGACGGCAAACAAGTAGAGGCCGAAGCGGACATGATGCACAGGGGCGAGGTGATTGACCCGCAGGCGCTCACCTTCCGTCAGGTCAATACGGGGAAGAGCGCCGCTTACACGATTACCAAGACCTATACGACCGACCACGCGCGCCCGACCATCCTGATAGACGTCAGGTTCCGGCCGCGCAACGGTGAAAGGTTATATGTTTATTACGACCCGTCTCTGAACAATAGCGGGATGCATGATTCGGCGTGGACGACTGACAACGCGCTCTTGGCCAGAGATGGCGATAAAGCCACGGCCCTGGTCTTTGGCCCGCGCCCGCGGCAAATCGGTGGTTTCGGCCAGAGCACTAACGGGTACTTTGAGACGAGCGACGGCCTGGTCGAGCTGAGACGCAACGGCCAACTCAAGCAAACTTTCACCCGCGCCGCCGACGGCAACGTTGTGCAGGTGGCACAGATTCCTGCCGCATACACCGGCTTATTGGCAAAGCAGGAAATGGGCTTTAGTGAAACGTCCGATACGGAATTCACCCTTGCCCTCGGCTTCGGACGTGAGGAAGGGGAGGCGCTGCGCAACGCGCGCCAGTCGCTCTTCAAGGGCTTTATTGCGGCGCGCGCCGAGTACGAGCAGGGCTGGCACAGGTACGTCCGGGCGCTTCGCCGCGTGGAGCCTGGATACCGGAAGCAGTTCGACATGGCCGCGATGATCTTACGCGCGCACGAAGATAAGACTTACAGAGGCGCTAACGTCGCCTCGCTCTCGGTTCCCTGGGGCGGGGGAGAGAACGCCAACGAGCCGAACGTCAGCGGCTATCACACGGTCTGGGCGCGCGACCTTTACCAGGTGGCGACCGCGTATATGGCGATGGGGGACAGGGATGCGGCGCTTCGCGCGCTCAATTACCTGTTCAAGGTACAGCAGAAACCTGACGGGAGCTTTCCGCAGAACTCCTGGCTCGACGGGCGTCCGGCCGGCGGCGGCCTACAACTGGACGAGGTCGCCTATCCACTCATCCTCGCCTACCAACTCGGGCGCACGGACAGAGAAATCTGGGCCAGGCACGTCAAGCCCGCCGCAGATTTTCTGCTCAAGAAAGGCCCCGCGACGCCGCAGGAGCGCTGGGAAGAGGAGTCGGGCTACTCGCCTTCGACCATCGCGGCGGAGATAGCCGGACTGGTCTCGGCGGCGGAGATTGCCAGGCGCAACCGCGACCTTGCTTCGGCCAAAAGCTATCTGGAAAAGGCGGACGATTGGGCGCGGAAAGTCGAGAGCTGGACCGCCACTTCGAGCGGTCCGCACGGGGACGGAAATTACTACCTGAGAGTTTCGGACGACGATGACCCGAATGACGGCGCGCCGCTGGAGATTAACAGTAACGGCGGAACCTATGACGAGCGAGCGATTGTGGACGCGGGTTTCCTGGAGTTGGTGCGTTTGGGAATCAAGCGCGCGGACGATTCCCTGATCACCAAATCTCTAGCCGTCGTTGACCGTCTTATCCAGGTCAAAACGCCGAACGGCGCGGCGTGGTATCGTTACAACCGGGACGCCTACGGCGAAAGGGATGACGGCAGGCGTTACGACGCGCGGGCCGGGCGCGGAAGGCTCTGGACGCTTTTAACCGGAGAGCGTGGGCAGTATGAATTGGCGCGCGGGCAGAGATCGGCGGCGCGTGGGCGACTCGACGCGATGATGAGGTTCGCCAACCAGGGATGGATGATTCCCGAGCAGGTCTGGGACAAGCCGCGCGGCCCACGAGTGGAATTTGTTTTCGGCGAGGGGACCGGCTCGGCCACCCCGCTCTGCTGGTCCATGGCACAGTTCATACGCCTCGCCGTCAATCTACAGGAGGGGCGAAACCTGGACACTCCCCAAGTCGTCGCGGCGCGATACCTCGGGCGGCGTTGAGTCAATTGTCCAGGCCGAACATGATGGAACCCGACAACCAACAAGCAGACACGGCCCCAGGCGGTGAACTGGTCATCGCCGCAGACCTCGGCGGGACGAACCTCCGCGCGGCCACGATTGACCGCGAGGGGCGCATACACGAGCGCGTCAAGCAGCACACGCCGAAGGCCGAGAAGGCCAGCGAGATAGTGCGCGCCATCGTCGGCGCGGCGCGCGAGTGCGAGCGCCGCAGTCTGGACGAAGGGGCGAAGATTCGTGCCCTCTCAATCGTCGTCCCAGGCACGGTGCAGGTGGAGAACGGCGTCGTGATGAAGGCCCCGAACGTCCCCTGCCTGGACGGCTTTCGCCTGGCGGGCGCGCTCGAAAGCGAGTTGCAGTGGCCGGTCCTGCTCGAAAATGACGCGAACGCTGCCGCCGTCGGCGAGATGTGGAAGGGGGCCGGGCGCGGCCACAAGACGCTCATCTGCGTCACGCTGGGTACGGGTGTGGGCGGCGGCATCATCCTCGACGGAAAACTGTGGCGGGGCATTGACGGCTCGGCCGCGGAGCTGGGCCACATCGGGGTGGAGCCCTTCGACGGTGTGCCCTGTCCTTGCGGGAGCCGTGGCTGCCTGGAGGTCTACGCTTCGGCGACGGCGATTGTCCGCATGACGCGCGAGGCAAGGCCGCGCTATCCGAACTCGCCACTGCACACGGCAGAGGATTTGACCGCCGCGGAGGTCTACAAGAGCGGCATCGCTGGCGACGAACTCGCGCTCGAAGTCTTCCGCTGGATGGGGCGCTATCTGGGCGTCGGACTGGCGAGCCTGATTAATATTTTCAACCCGGAGATAATCGTCATCGGCGGCGGTGTGGCGAGCGGATGGGAACTGTTCATAGGCCACGTCAGGGAGCAGGTGGCCTCGCGCGCCTTCCCGATTCCAGCCCGCCGCGCGCAGATTGTGCCAGCCGAGTGCGGCGACGACGCGGGACTCCTGGGCGCGGCCCAACTCGCTTTCGCTTGAATGATAGAAGAATATGAACAGGTCACTTCTCTCGCTCTGCTGTCTCGCCATCGTCCTCTGCGCCGCGGGCGCGGAAGCGCAGGACATCGTCAGCGGCCTCGAACCCATCGGCCCCGTCAGCCGTTTCTCTAAGGGTGAAACGGCCGTCACCTTCGTCTGCCGGGACGGCTCCGAGGTGCGCGTCTCGATTCTCGCTTCCGACCTAATCCGCGTGCGTGCCTCGTTCAGAAAGCCCCTGCCGGAGCGCGACCATTCGTGGGCTATAGCCAAAGAGAACTGGGTCGCCGTCCGTTGGAGCCTGAAGGAGACGCCCGAAGCTATCATCATCTCGACGGACGAGCTGGATGTCGTCGTCCGCCGCTCGCCGCTCCTGATAGAGTTCAGGGACGCGCGGACGCAGCAAATCATCAACGCGGATGAGCGCCCGATGATGTCGGACGTGAAGGGCACACTCTCCGGGATGATGTTCGACCCGAAGGCTGGAACCTTCGTCACGGCGGCGAAGAAGCTGGGGTTTGACGAGCACTTCTACGGACTCGGAGAGAAGGCCGCGCGGTTGGATAAGCGGCGCGGCTTCTTCACCAACTGGAACTCGGACACGCCCGCCTACACAGAAGGGCGCGACCCCATCTACCAGACCATCCCCTTCTACATAGGTCTCCAGCGCGGGACCGCTTACGGCATCTTCTTCGACAACAGCTACCGCAGCTATTTTGACTTCGGGAGAAACTCGCAAGCCTACGCGTCTTTCGGGGCCGAGGGCGGCGAGATGAGCTACTACTTCTTCTACGGGCCGCAGATCAAGAAGATACTGGGCCGGTACACGGAACTGACGGGCAGGATGCCGCTGCCGCCGCTCTGGGCGCTCGGTAACCAGCAGAGCCGTTGGAGCTATTACCCGGAGTCCGTGGCCGAAGAGGTCGTGCGCCAGTACCGCGAAAGAGATTTGCCGCTCGACGTGCTCCACCTGGACATAGATTACATGCAGGGCTACAGGGTCTTTACCTGGAACACTGACCGCTTTCCCGATCCGAAAGCGTTCATGGACAGGTTGAGACAGCAGGGCGTCAAGGTCGTGACCATCGTTGACCCTGGCGTGAAGTACCAGCCCCCTGTGGCGGGAGTCTCGACTTCGGAGGTCGCCAACCCTGAACTCGCTTCGCAGGAGAAGAGCTACTACGTCTTCAACCAGGGCCTTGAGAAAAACTATTTCCAGAAGCGACAGGGCGGGAAGCTTTTCATCCCCAGGGTCTGGCCCGGCGAGAGCGTCTTTGTCGATTACACGCTCGCGGACGCGCGCCGCTGGTGGGGCGATTTGCACCGGGCCTACACGGAGAACGGCGTGGCTGGAATCTGGAATGACATGAACGAGCCTTCGGACTTCGTAGACCAGACGGGCAGGAATCAGTTGGACGTCGTCAGCAACGATGAGAATGAAAACTCAACGCACGCCAGGAACCGCAACGTCTTCGCGCTCCTGATGGCGCGCGCCACTTACGAAGGGCTCGAAAGGCTGCAACCTGACAGGCGGCCCTACGTCATCACGCGCGCAGCTTATGCTGGCATCCAGCGCTACTCCACGATGTGGACGGGCGACACCACCAGCACGTGGGAGACGCTGGCCCTGAGTATCCCGATCTTTCAGACGCTCGGGCTGTCGGGCGAGGCGTTCGTCGGCAGCGACGTCGGGGGCTTCATCGGGCGGGCCAACGGGGAACTACTCGCGCGCTCCTACCAGGTCAGTTTCTTGGCACCCTTCTGCCGCAACCACAAGGTGATTGACGGCTACGACCAGGAGCCCTGGCGCTTCGGGAAATACTACGAAGACATCATACGCAAATACCTCAAGCTGCGTTACCGCCTGCTGCCTTTTCTCTACACGACGCTCGAAGAGGCGCACCGCACGGGCGTGCCTCTCTTTCGCCCGCTCGTCCTGAATTACCAGTCGGATTCAAACACCATCAACCTGGACGACCAGTTCATGATTGGCTCCGACCTGCTCGTCGCGCCCATCCTCCAGTCGAACCAGACCAGCCGGATGGTCTATCTGCCGGAGGGCGTCTGGTATGATTTCTGGACGGGCAAAAAGCAGAAGGGGAGCGGGATGATTCGCGTTGACGCGCCGCTCGAATCTGTCCCGATGTTCATACGCGGGGGCTCGATCATCCCGGAAGGACCGGAAATGAACTACGTCGGAGAAAAGCCGAAGGACCCCGTCACCTTCTACATTCATCCGGATGATGCGGGCCGCGCTGTGACGACTCTTTACGAAGATGACGGGACGAGCCCGGCCTACAAGAGCGGGGTCTATCGGCGCACG
>DATEMM010000300.1:0-3129 GCA_035275605.1 Pyrinomonadaceae bacterium | reverse complement strand
GCGCGACGCGTGCTTCGGGCAGCGCGGCTCGCACGCGCCGCGCCAGTGACGCCGTGCGCAGGTCTGGGACGCGCCGCGCGATGCGCCGCAGGGCTTCTCCGACTGGCACAAGCTCCCGGTAGAATTTGATGGCCGCGTCGGCGCACTCTGGGAAAGCGGCTCGTAAAGTCTCCGCGAACTCTTCCATGTCGCCGGTTACGGGCACATCCGTCATATCCGGCAGCCGCACGACGTAAGCGGGCGTGGCGGGACGAACTTCGGGTGGTTCCGTCTGTAATTCCGCGAAGACGCGCGCGTGTATCTCTTCGGGCTGCCAGGAGGCGTAGAGCGAGGCTCCGGCCTCGAACGTGTAGCCGAACCGCTCGAACGTGACGGCGCAGCCGCCTCCGCGCGGCTCTTTCTCCAGCAGGCAGACGCGGACGCCGCGCGCGGCCAGGAGCGCCGCAGCGGTCAGCCCGCCGATGCCCCCGCCGACGACGACAACTTCGTGTGCCATTTTTTCAGAAGAGGTGATGAGCGAAATTTTGTACGAGGGCCGCCAGGGCGGGAGCTTTGTGCTCCACCTCCGGGACGGTCTGGTCAACGTATGGCCCGACCAGGATGAGCACGGACTGGATGCCGTTGAAGACCATGTGCATGACGAAGCAGGGCAAAAGCTTGCCCGTGAAGGCGCGCACCAGCGTCAGTGTGAGGCTCAGCGTGAAGACTACTATGATGACGCCTATGTTTTTCATGTACTGGGGAACGTGCGGCAGCGTGAAGAGCACTGCCACGATGAGGACGGCCCAGAACATCCCGGCCGCGCGTTGCATCGCGGGGTAGAGAACGCCTCTGTAGACCAACTCTTCCACCAGGGGCGCGGTCAGGGCGGCCAGCAGCGCCAGCGTAATCCTGGAGGCGGCGGAGTTTTGAATCACCTTGTCAAGGTCCGTCGCTTCACCGCCAACGAGTTTGGTGAAGGCCAGGCCGGCGGCCAGGAGCAGGACGGCGAGCCCGGCGCTCGTCCAGAATCCGACTCGACGGCTCCAGCTCCAGCCGAGCGTGCGCCAGAAGGGGCGTTTACCGAAGCGCGTGACGAGAGCCCAGACGCCGCCCAGCGTCAGAATGTGCACGGGCAAAGTCGAGAGCACGGCGAGGAAGATGGCCGTCTTATCCTCCAGCAGTCCGGCCGGGTTCACCCCACCGTTGGCACCCTTATACATGACGTAAGGGATAAGGAAGAAAATCGGCACCACGTAGAGCAGCACGACGCTCCCGAACCAGGTCAAAAGCGCCGCGATCACTCCCCACGGCGGATCGTTCGGGTCAATCTCCACGGCGGGAGGTAATTGCCCCGCCGGCCTCTCTCCGAGCGCATACGCGCCCGTCACCGGCTCGACGTCAGGCGTTGATTCGTTTTGTTCTCTCACGGTGCAAACGAGTGTAAGAGAGCAGGGCAGAAAAGGCAAAGAGAGTTAGTAGTGAATAGTAAATGGTGAATGGTGAATGGAAAAGAAAGACAGTTCGTCGGTCGTGGCTAAATTGATTTACACAACATGATCTGAGGAAAGCCGTCCGAAAGCCCCGAAGGGGCGAGATATGAAAGCCTGGGGCATCGCCCCAGGAACCTGGCACAGCATTCAAGGTTAAGCCCTGAAAGGGCGCAATACATATTCCGCCCTTACAGGGCTTGATCCTTAAACTTGCATCTATTCCTGGGGCGTTGCCCCAGGCTATTATATGTCGCCCCGTTGGGGCTTTCGGACGACTTCAAATGTCTTCTGATTTTAGATTAGGACACTACTCGTTCGTCTATTCACTATTTACCATTCACCATTTACCCTTTACTTTCCCTAAAGCGTTTCGCCATGACGTCGTAAACAGTTTCCATCAATGGTTCCAGGTCGGCATCCGTCAAGCTTGCAGTGGGGATGGGGGCGTCCACGTACATGTCTATGGGGCCGGCGCGGAAGATGATCTCGTCGGGCGGCAGGACCTGGCGCGAGCCGATAATGGTCACTGGGATGATGGGGACTTGTGCCTGAACCGCGAGCTTGAAACCGCCCTTCTTGAACCTGTGCAGTCGCCCATCGCGCGAGCGCGTGCCCTCGGGAAAGACGAAAGCGCAGATGTCGTCCCTGAGGTAGCTCGCGGCCTTCTGCATGCTGGCGACGGCGTTCTGCGTCGAACTGCGGTCAACGGGGATGTGCCCGGCGCGCGTCAGGTGCCAGCCCATGAAGGGAATCCGAAAGAGCGATTTCTTGGCGGCGATGCGCAGTTGTGCCGGCAGATAGCCGAGCATCGCGGGGATGTCCATGTAGCTCTGATGCGTCGAGAGAAAGACGTAAGAGGTGCCGGGTTGGATGTGGTGCGCGCCGTGGACGCGAACCCTGACCCCGGCGGTGCGCGCGATCATACGGCACCAGTTGCGCGCGCACCAATGCTGCCGTCGTCCACGCGGGTCGTAAAGAGAGAGGGTGAGGGACAGGCTGCCCATCACAATCGTGTAGAGGTAGATGAGCGGGATGGCGATGAAGCTGTGCAGGTAGTTAAAAAAGGTCGGCCGCCTGGGCGCAGGGGTGCGCGGGGCGTCCTCGCCAGGGTCCTCGCGCACCGGCACACTTTCAGTCTGCATCGGGCGGGTCACTCACTGCACCTCAGATCGATTCAAAGAATGCATCGTCAACGTAGCAGTAGCCCCACTCTTCGCCCCGCTCGAAAGATTTGATGATGGGGTGGCCGGTCTGTTGAAAGTGCTTCGTCGCGTGCTTGTTCTTGGAGCTGTCGCAGCAGCCTACGTGCCCGCAGGATTTGCAGAGCCGCAGGTGCACCCACTCGTCATTAATCTTGAGGCAGTCCTCGCAGCCGTTCGCGCCAGGCTTGACGTCGCGCATCGCGGCCAAGTGTGTGCATGCCGTCATCTCTTGCTCCTCTCGAAAGCCTTTCGCGCGCCGTGACGAATTATTCAGACAGCCGGGTAACTGGCCATGTCGGGCGTTCTTAATCCGAGTCTGGGTGCGGCCAGCAGCAGGCCGATGATCGTCTTCGCGTCTTCGATCTCACCGTCGGCAATCATCTCGAACGCTCTGGCGAAAGAGACGCGGACGATCTCAATCATCTCGTCGCCTTCGAGCTTCTGCCGGGTCTCCG
>DATEMM010000299.1:0-7315 GCA_035275605.1 Pyrinomonadaceae bacterium | reverse complement strand
CTACTCTTTGTCCAATGCTGTTCCCAGGGCTAAAGCCCTGGGCTATTGTCATGCCGCCCCTGACGGGGCTGACTCATCACCTATCACTTCTTTACTATTCCGCCGCGCTCTTGCTCGCGGAGTCGCGTAGCTGGGCCGTCAGGCTGCGGATGTTGTGTTTGTCGAGGAGGTGGCGCAGGGAGCGTACAGACAGTTGCAGTAGCTCCGCGGCGCGCGTCTGGTTGCCGTTTGTCCGGCGCAACGCCTCCAGGACGTAAGTCTTTTCGAGTTGATCCAGGTAAGCGGTGATGTTGATGCCTTCGTCGGGCAGGGCGAAGGCCGCTGCGACGCGCGCGGGGTTGTAGTTGGTGATCTGTTCCGGGAAGCGTTCGGGCTGAATCGTGTCCGTGCGCTCCAGGGCGACGGCGCGCTCAATCGTGTGCTCAAGCTCGCGGACGTTGCCCGGCCACGCATAGACTTCGAGCAGTCGAAGCCCCCTCTCGCTGATGGAAATCTGCCGCCCCGTCTGCGCGCAGAACTTTTTGATGAAGTGCTCGGTCAATTCGGCTATGTCCTCAGCCCTTTCGCGCAGAGGCGGAAGCTCAATCGGGATGACTGAGACGCGGTAGAAAAGGTCTTCGCGAAACTGCCCATCCTTGACCATAGCGGAAAGGTCGCGGTTCGTGGCGGCGATGACGCGCGTGTCAATCTCAAGCTCGTCGTGCGCGCCGACGGGGCGCACCTTGCGCTCTTGCAGCACGCGCAGGAGCTTGACCTGCATGGCGGGCGACATCTCGCCGATCTCGTCCAGGAAGATGGTCCCGCGGTTGGCAGCCTCGAACAGTCCCTTGCGGTTGGTGTTCGCGCCCGTGAACGCCCCCTTGACGTAGCCGAAGAGCTCGGATTCGAGCAGCGTCTCCGTGAAGGCCCCGCAGTTGATGGAGACGAAGGGGCGCTCCGCGCGCGGGCTCAAATCGTGAATGGCGCGCGCCACGAGTTCCTTGCCCGTCCCGCTCTCGCCCGTCACCAGCACGGTCGAGGGGACTTCGGCCACGGTCTCGATCATCTGGTAGACGGCCTGCATGCGTTCCGAGTGGCCGATGATGTTGCCCAGGCTCCCGCGCTCGCGCTGCTCCTTGATGAGCGCCTCTTTCTCTATCTTGAGGGTCTCGACCTCTTTCTTGAGCGTCAGGCGCTCCAGGGCTTTAGCGACGATCAGCTTCAACTCGTCTATGTCGAAGGGCTTGGTGATGAAGTCGTCCGCGCCGAGCTTGAACGCCTCGCGCGCCGTGTCCACGGTGGCGAACGCGGTCATCATCACGACGGCCACTTCCGGCAACAGCTCGCGCGCCTCGCGCAGGAGCTCTATGCCGCCCATGTCCGGCATCTTGACGTCGGAGACGATGAGGTCTGCGGCATCCTCGCGCAGCAGTTCGAGGGCACGCCGCCCGTTCTCGGCCACACGCACCTCGTGCCCCTCGCGCCCGAACACGATTGAGAGGAGCTGCCGCATCCCCTGTTCATCGTCAACGATTAGTAGTTTTGACATAAGGCAGAAAGTCAGGAATCGGGAGTCAGAATAGCCGCTCTGTATTTTTCTAGCAACTGGCCCACTTCCTCCAGTTGAGGCAGCAGCTCCGGGTGATCGCCGTAGCCGAGGTCTTTGGCCAGCACAAGGTAGTAACGGCATTCATCGAGAGAGGTTCGCGCGACGCCGAGCAGCCGGTTTGTTTCAGCTCCGTCTTCTTCCCGCAGACTTTTAATGATACTGGACGGGACGGCTATGGCCGCGCGCCGAAATTGCTGAGTCAACCCGTGAACCTCTTTCTGCGGGAAGTAGTCGCTGTAATTATAAACGGCCAGGACGAACTGGTGCGCCTTCTGCCAGGCGGGCAAGTCCCGGAAACTCTTCGCGGCGGTCGCGTTCATGCTAACTCCTGGCTTCTGCCTCCTGAATTCTGCCCTACCGCGGGCAGCTCGATGGTGATGGTCGTGCCCTGTCCTTCGCGGCTGCGGACGTTGATTGTACCACCGTGGTCGCGGATGATCTGGTAGACGATCGAAAGTCCTAATCCTGTGCCGCCCGTCCGCGAAGAGAAAGGCTCGAAGAGATGCTCGACCTGCTCGGGCGACATCCCGCGGCCCGTGTCCGTGAAGGTGATTCGCAGGCGGTTGCCGGCAGCCGGCCTCAACTCGGCGCGAAGAGCGCCCCCGTCGGGCATCGCTTGCAGGGCGTTGCGCGTGATGTTCCAGAAGACCTGTTTGAGCTGCGCCGCGTCGGCGCTCACGATCAGCGCCTCTTCCGTGAATTTCTCCTCCAGGCTGTGGTGGGGCTGTAGCTCCGGGCTGTGGCGCAGGAGCGTAAACGTCTCCTGGAGCAACTCGCGCACGTCAACGCTCAGGTGCGCGTGCGAGCGCGGGCGCGCGTAAGTCAGATAGTCCGTGATGATGCGATTGAGCCGGTCCGACTCGCGCAGGATAATCTCCATCAATTCAGCCTGCGAAGAGTTCCCATCCACTTCGGAACGCAGCACCTGGATGGAGCCTCGCATGGCCGCGAGCGGATTTCTAATCTCGTGTGCGATGGAGGCGGCGACCCGGCCCACGGCTGCGAGCCGGTCCTGGCGGCGCGAGGTCTCTTCAAGCGCGCGCACCTGCGTCAAATCCTGGAAGGTGATGACCAGCCCAGTCGTCTCGCCTGACTCCGCGAAGAGTGGAAAGATACTAAACCCCAGGCGCAGGCGCAGGCCGTCTGCCGTCAAACAGTCCGCCTCAAAGCGCGGGCTCGGCTCGCCCGCCTCGGCCGCGCTCATAGATTGCCTGATGCGCTCCTCTATCTCGCCGAAAAAGATGGACGCGCCCTGCCCGCGCACATCCTCCGCCTTGTAGCCGGTAATCTCTTCGGCGGCGGCATTGAAGATGTAGATGCGGCCCTGCAAGTCTGTGGTGACGACGCCCGAACGGATGGATTCGACGATGCGTTCGTGCAGCGCGCGCAAATTGGCGAGCGTCTGCGTCGCCTCCGTCAACTGCACGTCGTAGCGCGACTGGCGCTGTGCCAGCCGGGCCGCGAGCAGTCCGACGAAGAGAAACGCTATATCGTTGAGGCCGACTGCCTGGATGACCTTGAGGGTGGAGATTTCCACGGCGGCGGGCGCGTGCGGAGGAATCAGGCCCCACACCACCGCGGTCGAGAGGCCCGTGAAGACGGCCGCGCAGCCGACGGAAGCGACGAGCGCGGCGCGTGCTCCCATGAAGATGCTCGCGACCGAGATGACGACGATGTAGAGGGCCGCGAAAGGCGAGCTGACGTCGCCAGTCACCCAGACGAGCCAGGTCACTATGAGAACGTCCAGGAACAACTGCGCACCGGCCTGCAACCGGACGCGGTTGGTCATGCGCAAGGCGACTGCGTAGATGAGAGAGACGACGATGACGACGATGAAGATTAGAAGGGCGCTGCGCTCAGAGCTGCTGGACTGCTCGCGGGAAAAGAGGGTGGTGGAGAGCACGAAGAGGAGCACCGCGGCGGCAACGCGCCCGAGGATCAGCCACCAGAGACGGTGTCCGAGTGTCCCACCCTGCTCCGTTGTCTTTTCGGCAGCCGACATCAACGCTTAGCCTATCACAGAGACGGCGGCTTGAGGCAGGTGTTAAAAGAAAGAGTCGGGCTTTTGAAAGGATAATCACACGGCCTGAGTCGCCGCGCTTTCATCCTTCATCTTCGCCCGGCGCTCGCAGAGGTCAGCCATCTCCCGGCGGTGCGCCTGGTCATGCTCGCGCATCAGGAGAAGCAATCCAGCGAGCGTAATCTCGCCCACTCCGTCCAAAACGCCGCTTCGACCTAATTGCTCGGGCGCAAGCTCTCTCAGCGTGCGCAGGTTCTCTTCGCGCGCTTGCGCAAACTCCTGAAAGGCTGTCGTGAAGTCCTGTCGATTATAGTCACGCTCCAGGGCCAGACGGCTGCCGTCTATGTCCGGGAGTTGAGGTCGCTCCTCCGCCAACAGCTTTCGGATGCGAACACAGTAGCCCTCGCGCTCAATGTCGCGCAGATGACAAACCTGCTCGACTGCCGAGAATTCATCCGCCGCAGGCTTCCACGTCAGGTCGCTCCCGATGAGGGCTCCGGATAATTGCAGAATAGCGTCGGGCGTGCCTTCAAGAAAATTAACCACGTCCTGAAACTCTTCGCCGTTCATATCTCTCCCTCCACTCATTTCTAGCCCGAAGCGGCCTTGTCCACGAACCAATCGAGCGAGCCGTGGAGTGGCGCGATCATTTGGGCGGGCAGGCGAGTGTCGCCTGCCTCGCCGCTCAGGACTTCACGCAGGCGCGCTCTCTTGTTTTCGCCCGTGACCAGGAAAATCACGTGCGCCGCGTGGTTGATGGCGGGCGCGGTCAGCGTGATGCGGTAAGCGCCCAGCTTCTCGACCCAGACTCCGGCGACCCACGCCTGACGCTCGTCCAGAACTTCTGTGCCAGGGAAAAGAGAAGCCGTGTGGCCGTCCTCACCCAGCCCGAGCAGCACCAGGTCGAAGCGCGGCCACGCGGCGTCGTTGAAATAGGTCCGCAGCTCGTCCTCGTAAAGGCGCGCGTTGGCGACGGCGTCACCGACGCCGTTTATCCTGTGAACGTTCTCCGGGGGAATTGGCACATGAGAGAGCAGCGCCTCGCTCGCCATGCGGTAGTTGCTCTCCGCGTCGTCGGGCGGAACACAGCGCTCGTCGCCGAAAAAGATGTGAACCTTCGTCCAATCGAGCTGACCCCTGTAGGCTTCGCCCGCCAGCAGCTCGTAGGCCCGCCGCGGCGTAGAGCCCCCCGCGAGCGCGACCATAAACCGCCCGCGCTCGGCTATTGCCTCACGCCCGAGTTCTACGAAACGCTCCGCGCCAGAGCGCGCGACCGCCTCCGCATCGTCGAAAGTTAAGACCCGTTTCATGAATTCAAAAGGTTAGCAGGCGTCGTCCGAGGCACGCGGCATTCGTCATAACTACGCGATTAGCCGGGCGGCAAAGAGGAGCGCCTCTTCGTAGACCACGTCGCGCTTAAGCAGCGACAGCTCGCGGCTCAGGCGTTGACCCTCTGTCTTCTGTTCGTAGTTGAGAAGGCGGCCGACCTCGCGCTCGCCCTCAAGCTTCGCTGCGGTCGCCAGCTTCTTCCGGTCGTCCGTGAAAGCGACGTGAAATTCCGCGCTGGCCCCCGCCGAAAGCGTGACGGAGACGAGCATCCCGTCAAAATATCCTGTGCCAGCAGTGGCGCGCATCAAGGCTTCGATTTTCCGCCCGCCCGCCTCGAAGCGGAAAATTAAGTCGCTGCCTTCCGTCTCGCTTCTCCCTTGCAGCGTCCAGCCCAGACGCGACGCGAGCCAGCCGAGCATGAGGAGGGCTTTGGGCGCAATCTCCTGTGGGGCGCAGTCGGGCGCGTCGTACTCGATTATTACGCGATCGATGCTGTCCAGATGTGGCCGGTAATCTGGTACGTCCCAGAAGCTTGCGACGAGCGTGCGCCAGGCCGTCAGTCGCCCCCAGTTGAGGTCGCTCGCGGTCATGAACTGCGGGTGCTCTTTGATGATCTCTGAGAGGCGCAGCAAATCCTCGTGCGGGTGGTCGAAGCAGGCGGAATCAAGCACAACGCGGTCGGCCATCAGCGTCATACGGCTAAACAGCTTGTCCTCGTAGTGCGGAATGTCCTTCCACCAGAGAAAGACCGGCACATCCGGCACGAGCAGAGGGGCGATGGCCGAGGCCACTGTCTCAACGCCCGCGCCCGCCGCCTCAATCGTGACCTGCTCGCCGCAGACCTGTTTGCCCCTCCCGCCGAGCAGCCGGCAGCGCGTCGAAACATAAGCCTCCAGTTTCGCCTCAACGGCAGCGCGGTCTGCCAAAAGGACGAGCGTGCGCCCTGGGTGCTGCTCGTTGACGACGTCCAACATGTCGTCAATCCGCGCGCGGTCTTCGCCCGCCGCCGCGTACACGATGAGATTCAAAGCACACGCGCGCGTCACGCCGGACTCCGCATTCGAGCCTTCGGCCCCGGACGCAGGCTTCCACATCGCCGCCAGCTCCTTCTCAATCTTCCCGACGTCCAGGCCCTTCGTCGCCGAGAACTGAACTGTGCTTTCCTGGGTCTGCATAGCAATAACTACTGAGTACTGAGTACTGAGCAAAAGAAAGAAGTTCTTGTCTTTTAACTCAGTACTCATCACTAGTTTTTACGGTCTGCGCCAGCGCCGCCCGTCGCGTTCGATTAAGTCGTGAGACTCTTTCGGCCCCCATGTTCCGGCCTCGTAGTTGGGGAAGTCAACTTTATCTTTGGTTGCTGCCCATTCATCCAGAATCGGCATGACGAGTTCCCAGCCGCGCTCGGTCATGTCCTTGCGCGCGTAGAGGGTGGAATCTCCCAGAATGCAGTCGAGCAGGAGGCGCTCGTAGGCTTCAGCCAGTTGCACGCCGAAGGACGCGCCGTAGCGAAAGTCCATGTTGACGTCGCGGATATTCGTCATCTGCCCTGGAACTTTGGCGGCGAAGCGCAGCGTGATGCCCTCGTCCGGCTGAATGCGTATGATGAGCTGGTTCGGCGTCAACTGCGCCATCGCCTCGCCGAAAAGAGGGAGCGGCGCGGCCTTGAACTGGATGGCAATCTCAGTGACGCGCTTCGGCAGCCGTTTCCCGGAACGTATGTAGAATGGCACACCGGCCCAGCGCCAGTTGTCGAAATACATCTTGAGCATGGCGAAGGTCTCGGTCGCGGAATCGGGCGCAACGTCAGTCTCCTCGCGATAGCCTGGGACGGGCTTGCCAGCAATCGAGCCCGGCCCGTACTGACCGCGCAGGCACTCCTCACGCACGCGCTCGCGCGTGAAGGCCCGCGCCGCCTCCATCGCCTTGATCTTCTCGTCGCGCACGGCCTCCGAGCCCAGGTTGACGGGCGGCTCCATCGCCACCAAGGAGAGCACCTGAAAGACGTGGTTCTGAATCATGTCGCGCACCACGCCTGCCGTCTCGTAGTAACCGCCGCGCCCCTCTACTCCAACCATCTCGGCGTTGGTCAACTGCACGTGGTCTATGTACTGCCGGTTCCACAATGGCTCGAAGATGCCGTTGGCGAAGCGAAAGACCAGAAGATTCTGGACGGTCTCTTTGCCCAGGTAATGGTCTATGCGGTAAATCTGCTGCTCGTCCAGGTGTTGCAGCAATTCGCGGTTCAAGGCGCGCGCGGTCTCCAGGTCCGTGCCGAAGGGCTTCTCGACGATGACGCGCACCCAGCCCTTCTCTTTCGGCTTCGCCAGGCCGTGCTCGCCGAGTTGTTTGACGGCCTCGGCGTAAAACTTCGGCGC
>DATEMM010000298.1:0-16833 GCA_035275605.1 Pyrinomonadaceae bacterium | reverse complement strand
CTCAAATCAAACTCGACGAAAGACCTGAAGAATCTGTTAGACGAACACGGTCTGGAGCCCTACAGCATCAACTCCATCGAGCACGTCACGTTCAGAGATGCAGAGGCGCACGCGCGACTGCTCGGCGAGTGCGAGGAGCTGTGCCGCACGGCGGCCGAGATTAATTGCCCTTACATCGTCGTCGTCCCGAGTCCTTTGCCGGACGGCGAGAGTTGGGAGGAAGTTTTGGAAGAGTCCGTGCGCGTGCTCGAAGAGCTGGGCCAAATCGCGGAGCGGCAAAGGGTCGCGCTCGCTTTCGAGTTTCTAGGTCAACCCAGGTGCAGCGTGCAGACCCTGGCCCAAGCCGCTGGAATAGTCAAACAGCTTTCGCGCCCGAACGTCGGCCTGGTTCTAGACAGTTTTCACTTCTACGCCGGCGGCTCTGAAATCGAAGCCATCAACAATCTGGACGCCGACAAGCTTTTCATCTTTCACATCAACGACGCGGAGGATTTGCCGCGCGAGCAACTGGAAGACAG
The DNA here is from genome assembly GCA_035275605.1 of Pyrinomonadaceae bacterium. GTDB lineage: Bacteria > Acidobacteriota > Blastocatellia > Pyrinomonadales > Pyrinomonadaceae > QHXM01. The sequence goes on along the minus strand of DATEMM010000298.1, from coordinate 16,315 downwards.
CCATCGCCTGCTCCCAGGGCTCGGCATCCTGCCGCTTGAGCAAATTGTCAGCGCGCTCAAAAAAATCGGCTACGACCGCGTCACGAGCGTCGAGATTTTCCGCCCCGAATACTGGGAGCGCGAGCCCTTTGAGCTCGCGCGCGATGCACACGCGGCGGCGAGCCGGGTTCTGGCGAAAGCAGGAATCGAGAGATAAGAGCGGGGATGCGCCACGGAGACATAGAGGCACAGAGAAGAAGATTTCAAATTAAGAATTTGAAATTTCAGATTTGAGATTTGAGATTTGAAATCTGAAATCTGAAATTTGAAACCTGAATTTCCTAAGTTTTCTCTGTGCCTCCGTGTCTCTGTGGCCAATGCATAAAAATGGACAAAATTAAGATAGGGATTATCGGCGCGGGCTACATCGGCGGGGTTCACGCTGCGGTGCTGGGCCAGGATGAGCGTGTTCACCTCTCAGCGGTTTACGACGTGGATGGGGAACGCGCTCTGGCGCTTGCGCGCTCCTCTGGCGCAATAGTCGCGCCGGGCGTGGAAGAGTTGATCGCTTCGAGCGACGCCGTTTACGTCACGACGCCGAACACGAAGCACACCGAACTGGCGATAGCGGCGGCCGAAGCCGGAAAGCACGTCTTTTGCGAGAAGCCGATGGCGACCAGTCTTGATGACGCGCGCGCCGTTCTCGACGCCGCGCACAAGGCCAGCGCCGTCTTCCAGGTCGGGCACAATAGGCGCTTCGCCCCCGTCTACGCCACGCTCAAACAGCTCATCTCGGAAGAGGCCGCGCCACATTCCGCGCACGTCAAGATGAACCGCGGCGAACTGATTAAGCCCGAATGGGTCGGGGATTCGCAGGTGACGGGCGGCTTTCTTTATGAGACGACCATCCACATGTTCGACATGATGCGGTTTCTCTTTGGCGAAGTCGCGCACCTGACGGCGCTCGGGTCGCAGCATGAGTATCCGGAGACGGACGACTTCTCCGTCCTGCTCGGCTTCGCAAACGGCCTGCACGCGACCCTCTGCTCGTCTGCGGACGCAAGCTGGCTCTTCCCTTTCGAGCGTGTCGAGGTCTTCTGCCACCACCGCACCATCACCACGCGCGAGATGGAGAGCCTCGTCTCAAGCGAAGGGATGGAAGGGCGGCAGACGACGCTCTCCATGCATCAGCTCTCGAAGGAAGAAAAGTGGGGATACCTACAGGAAGACCGCGCGTTCGTGGATTCCATCTTGAAGGATGAGCCGGCCAGTGTGACCGCGCTCGACGGCTTTAAATCGGTCGAGCTGGTGGACGCCTGCTACCGTTCGGTCCGCACCGGAGAAAGAATCTCTTTTTTGAACCCGCCTGGGCCAGAATCTAACAATCCCGTATAACTCTTTCCAGGGGCGTCAGGCCGTCCGCCTGGACCGCGACCGTTCGCCGCGCCGCTATCTCTTCGAGCCCCAGGATTGAACGCCGCGCCGGCTGTGAGCTCACTCCGCCCAAAAACACCGTCACGCCCGCAACCGCGGCCAACGTCGCCCAAAAGATGCTCAAACCCTCTACCCATACCATCGCCTGTCTCAACGGGTTGGGGCCGGCGCAGTCATACATTGTGAAGTGCCCGGAGTTAGCTTCGGCATGGTCTTGGCTCTCGACAAGCTGCTGCCCATACGAGTAGAGCGTCGCTGTCGCAACCGCCAGGATGGCTGCGGCCGCGAAAGCTCGCGCGACGGTCATGTCCATGAGTCAACCTCCGGTGAACGCTTTCTGCTTCGATTGTGAATTTAGACCCCGCCTCGGGTGAAATGTTCCTGAAACTGATTGAAGTGGGACGGCGAATGCGTTATAACCTCCCCCATCGCGGGACAGGAATCTTAGGCTCAGCTCTGTAACATTCAGTTCAACCCTCGCCTCGCCCATGATCGGCAAGACTCTGCACAGCTATCGCATCACCGAAAAGCTCGGCGTCGGCGGGCAGGGAGAAGTCTACAAGGCCGTGGACTCGAAGCTCGGGCGCACGGTCGTCGTCAAGGTCCTCCCGCCGGAGCTGACGGTCAAGGAGGCGAACCTCAAGCGCTTCGAGCGCGAGGCGCGTCTGGCCTCTTCTCTGGATCATCCGAACATCTGCACCATCTTCGACATGGACGAAGTGGACGGCGTGCATTTCATCGCCATGCAGTACGTCGCGGGGCGTAACGTGCGCCAGCTCGTCAACGGTCGCCCGCTCGAATTGAAAAGCGCGCTCCTGATTGACATTCAGGTCGCGGACGCGCTCGCCGCCGCGCACGCGCGCGGCATCATTCACCGCGACATTAAATCCGGCAACGTGATGGTGACGGATTCCGGCCAGGTCAAGGTGCTAGACTTCGGGCTGGCCAAACTGCTGGACGACGAAGCCAGTCACGCGGAAGGAATTCACCGGACGGAGTTGACGGAGGTCGGCGTTCCCTACGGCACGCCCACGCACGCCGCGCCGGAGCAGGCGCAGGGGCTGCGCGTGGACTCGCGCGCAGACATCTTCTCGACGGGCGTGCTGCTTTACGAGTTGCTGACAGGCACTTGGCCCTTTCGCGGGAAGTCCAGCGTAGACGTGCGACACGCTGTACTGCACGACCAGCCGAAGCCTTTGGCGGAGGCCAGGCCCGGCTACACGCCCCCGCGCCTGCAACAGATTCTGGACCGCGCGCTCCAGAAAGAGCCGCGTGACCGTTACCAGAAGATTGCCGAACTCCGCGACGACCTGAAGAGCGTTTTGCAGGAGATTTCCGCCGCGGACGCGCAACTTGTAGGTGGCGGGGCCGACCGCGCGCCGCGCCACCTTTCCGGCTCCGGGCCTGTCTCGCGCGCCATGCGCTGGCTGCGCAGCTTTAGCAGCACGGAGCAGCCGCAGCAAACAAGCGCGCCCATTTCGACGTCGCACACCTCGCAGGAGATTCACCAGACGCCGATGACCAGCCTCGGCGAGCGCGAGAAAAAGAGCATCGCCATCCTGCCCTTCAGGAATCTGAGCAACGACGCGGCCTCCAGCTTTTACGAATTCTCCTTGGCCGACGCGGTGATTACGGAACTGGCGCGGCTGCGCTCCTTGGTCGTGCGCCCCTCGTCCGTCATCTCGAAATACCAGGGGCAGCAGATTGACCCGCGCGACGCCGGGCGCGAGCTAAACGTCAGCGCCGTGCTCTCCGCCGGGTTCATACACGCGGGCGAGCGCTTCCGCGTCACGGCCCAACTCCTGGACGTGGCGAGCGGCGACCTTCTCTGGAGCGACCGGATAGACGCCGCCGCGAGCGACATCCTCGCCGTGCAGGACACCATCGCGCAGCGCATCGTTGACGGCTTGCGCCTGGAGCTGACACACGACGAGCAGGCCAAGATCGCGCGCCCGGCGACGGAGAGCGCCGCCGCTTACGAAGCGTACCTGCGCGGGCGCGACCTCTTCGCGCGCTTCATCTTCCGCACCATCGCGCCCGAAGACTGCGACGCGGCGATCAGCCATTTCACACGGGCCATAGAGCTCGACCCCGATTTCGCGCTCGCGCACGACGGCCTCGGGGCCTGCCACGTCAACCTCGTCTTCAAAGGGTTCGGCTCCGAGGAAGATTTCGAGCGCGCGGCGGCGGCCTTTGAGCGGGCGCTCGCGCTCGACCCGAGCATCATAGAGGCGCGCATGTTGATGGTCTTCGTCTATCTCTGGCGCGGCGAGAAAGCGCGCGCCAGGGCGGAAGTCGCACGCGCGCGCTCGGCCGCCCCGAACGAGGCCGTGGTCTACTTCGTCAAGGCGACCCTGCACCGCCTTGACGGTGAATACGACCGTGCGCTTCGCAGCTACGACAAGCTGGTCAGGCTGGACCCGGCCGCTCACGTCGTGGCCAACTGCAACCGCGCGCTGGTCAGGATTTTTCAGGGTCGGTTTGACGAGGCGATGCGCGAACTGGACGAAGCGGGCAGGAGCGAGCCGGACAACCCGCTCGTCCAGACTTTCCGCGCGCTCACTCTCTATTATCAGCGTGAGGTCGAGGCGGCGTCCGATTTAATGCGGCGGGTGGTCGAAGAGCATCCGAACATGCACGGCGTCCGCCCGTTCAACGCCATGTTCCTGAGCGCGCGCGGGCGGCACGAGGAAGCGCTCTCCCAGTTGAGCGACGAGGTGAAGAGGAATGCCGAGGTAGACCCGGACATAGCCTACGGCGTAGCGTCTGTTTACGCGCTTGAAGGAATGACGGAGGAGGCGTTCCGCTGGCTTGAGCGTTCCATCGCGCTCGGCAACGAGAACCGCCCGTGCTTTGAGCACGACCCTAACCTGACGGCGCTGCGCACTGACCCGCGCTTCCAGGAGTTGATGTCAAGAATCGCCGCGCCGCGCTCGCTCTAAAAGAGCAGCGCCCGGTTGCGGGTCGAAGTAAGGGAGCGTTGCTCGTAGCGCAAAGCTACTTCGTATTCCTGTTCCTACTCTCGGCCCCGTTTTTATTCTCGGTCTTGCCTTCGTTCTTGTTCTCAGTCTTACCTTCGTTGCTGTTCCCGGCAGATGCCTTGCCGCCGTTCTCCGGTTCCGGGCCTGGGCCGCCCGTCGGCGCTATGTTCGAGCTCTCTATTCTCTCGCTGTTGACGGTCGTGTCCGTGTCAATCCTCCCGGAGTTGACGCTCGTGCTGGAGCCCCCGCCGCAGGCGCTGAAGCCCGCCGCCGCCGCTAATAAGGACAGAGTTAATAAAGCACGTCGCATGGATTTCCCCTCTCGCTCTTTTCAATCTTTCTCACTTTAAGAGACAGCTTACCGCAATCGATCAATTCTACGCATCACTTATTCTTCGTCGTCGTCCGGCGCGACGCCGAAGTAGCGCATCCATTCGTTCACTTCCCCGCCCACCTGCGTCCCTACTGCGTCCGCGTTCTCCACGGAATCTGTAGCCGCGTCTTCCATCTTCCTGCGGAACTCCCCGGAGCGCAGGACCTGCGCGCCGCAGCGCCGGACGTAATCGGCCAGCGCACGGTCCGAGGTAACGACGACGAGGGTGCGCCGCTCGCGCGAATCCTCGACCAGGCGCTTGATACGCTCGTCTGCGTTCGAGCCGCGCTCGCCGTAGAAGACGCGCACGCCCTTGTAACTAGAGCCGTCGCCGAAATGCTGCTCGGGCGCGCCGTCGAAAACGACCGTCACGGTCACGCGGCGGCGGCGCGCGAAGTGTGCCAGTTCATCCATCAACCCGCGCCGCGCACGCGGCTTGTCCCTGTGCCAGCCGACGCGCTGTGCCATCACATTGTTACCGTCCACCAGATAAGGCATAAGCTATCAGAAAACTCTACCTAAGAGGCCCGCCGGGGAGCAAACGCGTCTTCTCGCTTGAGAGCGTGTCCGTTCAAATTAAGTCGTTTTGACCCCGAAGGGGTCGAATATGATAGCCAGGGGCAGAGCGAACCGTAGGTGAGCGCCGCCCCTGGATTAGCGTAATAAATCATTTCGACCCTGAAGGGGTCGCACACTCAACCTTGAATATGCGACACCTTCAGGGTCAACGGCGGGCTTAAGGGCCGTTCAATTTTTAACTTGGGCGCGGAGCCCTTGCGATGTTGGCGCTTCTCTTCCCCGTGACAATCCTGGCGCTGGCTACTTAAACATCATGACGACCTTCCTGATCGAGAGCACGTCGTAGGTGTAAGTGGTGATGTATTTCGGGGGCGGATTCCTGTACCCGATCACGTACTCGATTGTTCCCTCAAACTGCGAGGTGCTCTTGATGTCTTTGATGATGGGTTTGGGCAGGCTGAAAATTTCATTAATCGAGCAGGTCCAGAAAACGCCCTGGAATCGAATCATCTTGAATTTGCTCCCGGCCACCGTCACAGGGTTTTCGCTCGGGTCTTCGACAAACGGCCCCGTCTCGGTCGTCACCGTGTAGGTCGCGCTGGTCGGCTTCTTCAAATTAAAGATCACGTACTCGCGATTTCCTATCCTGGTGTTTTTGACGCTGACTATCGAGCCCGGCGAGGTACAGGCCTGAGAAAATGCTGGGCCTGAAGAGAGCAACAGAATTCCCAGACCGATTACAGCCATCGTTAATCTGCGCATGATTTATTCTCCTGGGATCAAGTGAGGCCGAAAGAAGAGTCGCGCCTCAGTGTGACGGGTTTTAAGCTCAGGGGTCGAGGTCCTGAAGAGGTTGAGGACAATTTCCGGCAACCCGCAATCCGATGGGCGCACACTATACCCTCTCTAATTTGTTGTCAATATTTACTGGCCCTGGCGAAGGGCGGCGCGGGATCCGCCGCGATTAATGCGACTAGTGCCAAAAGGATTCCGCAATGAGGGCCAGTTACACGTTTGGCTTTTCTCCGCTGGTTGAAGAGTGCGAATCAGTTTCGTTTCGGGGTGTCAGACGCTTCCTGGCATTCTGCTCCGCCAAAAGAGCTTTCAACTCCTGATGTCTCTTCTGTGTCTCCGGGGTCTGGTGAGACGAATGGACGAGATTGATTGTCTCAAGCGGGTCGAGCGTGAGGTTATACATCTCGTACTCGTCGGGAGCAGGCTCCGTTCGCTGCTGCTGCTCCTTGCCGACGGACACGATGTCGTACTGGCCGGGGCTTGTCCAGAAATCCGGGTTGTCGAAATAGCGGGAGTACTTCCAGACCTCATCGCCGCTCTCCGTCGAGAAGAGCGCGACGACCGTTTCGACGTGGTTGGGCTGAATGACCGAAGTATATGGCCTGCCGGTGGCGAGATTGAACTGAGACAGCCCCTCGCTTATCTCGTCGTCGGTCATGAAGTAGACTGGCTCGCCGGGCGGGGGCGGCGCGCTGTGGTTGAGAATAAGCGCGGAGAGGTCGCGCCCCACCAGCGGGCGCACTTCGCAGTGGTCGCGGGAGGCCGCTTCCTGAACTTCTTTCTGGTCGGCCCCGGCGAGCGCAAGCAAAGTCGGGATGAGGTCAACGTGGCTGGTCAACGTGTCAACCGACCTCGGCTCCTTGAAATGAGCCGGGCTGGAGATGATGAGCGGGACGTGAATAGTCTCTTCGTAGGCGTTGTGCCACTTCTGGTGCTGGCCTCCGTGAGCGCCCAACATGTCGCCGTGGTCGGAAGTGAAGATGACGATAGTGTTCTCGAAGAAGGAGGAGCCGCGCAAGCGTGCATAAACCTTCTGGATAAGCTCGTCCGAAGTCTTCTGTAGGTAGTAGTAAAACTTGCGGAAGATTTCGATGGGCGGCTGCGGCATAATCATATGCGGATAGACATTGATGTAACTTTCCTGGCAGCTCGGCTTGGTGTCAAGATCTTCGTCGTGTGTCGGTGAGGGGGGAATGTCGGGCACCGTGTCGTCTGTCAGGGGGTAGCCCCAGTTAGGCCAATTGATGTTGAACATGGCGATGTCGTGAGGGTTCACGTAGGAGTTGACGATGAGCCAGGGCGACTGCTGGCCGTCGCGCGCTTCGCTCTCAGCTTCGAGTTCATCAAGAAGCGCTATAGCCTCTTGTGCGAAGCCCTGGTCGCGGTTCATCCCGGTGTTGGCCTGCTCCGAGCCGTGCGGCTCCGGGCCAATCCACCCGCTGAACCCATAGTCATCTAGCCGGTCGGCCATGCGATAAATCTCTATGTTGCGGGGAATAGGAACCGGCGTGCTGCCGTTATCCGTGCTCACTCCCCAAGTCATCAGCGGGTCGCGCGTCCCCGGCAATATGATGTCGCCGTCCGAGATGTGCCACTTGCCCTTGTAGAAGGTGCGATAGCCCGCAGCGCGGAAGTAGTCGCCCATAGTGGGCACTGTGTTGGGGTCTAGCCAGAACATGCCGGGGTCGGAATTGTTTTTGGCCGCGCCGGGCGTTTGGGTGACGCCGTGCAGGCTTGGGTACTGGCCTGTGAAGAGCGAGGAGCGACTCGGGCAGCAGGCGGCTGACGCGATGTAGTGGCGTTTAAACTCTATGCCCGTCTGTCGCAGCATGTCTTGAGCCTTCAGATACGTTCTACGCCACTCTTTGATCTCGTCTGTCTCATAAACAGGTGGATACCGTACCTCGTCAACCATGAAGATGAGGAAATTGGGGCGCGCTCGGTCGGGCTTCATCGTTAGTCTCCTTTCAACTCGGATGGGCAAGTTCAAATGACTATCGGCGTTTTCGTTGAGTTATTTCAGGCAGCTTATCACAACCCCGGTATAAGGCAGTAAAGTTTTCCGGCGCACTTCGCAAGTATAAAGATTCCGAATCGGAATCCTTTCGGTGCTAATGACACGAACGCCGTTAGACGTTTTGCTGCCCGTAGTCGCAGTATTCCACTATCGGGCAGCGCTGGCACAGCGGGTCCTGCGGGCGGCAGAGTGCGCGCCCGTGGCGGATCAGGTTGACGTGGAAGGAGTAGAACTTGCCGGGCGGGACGATGCTGTTCATGATTTCGTGGGCGCGCCGGTCCGTGCATTTTTGCGGAATCAGGCCGACCCGGCGGAGGATGCGGAAGATGTGCGTGTCGAGCGGAAAGACCTCCTTGCGACAGGCGAACAAGAGCGTGCAGGCGATGGTCTTTGGCCCGAGCCCGCGGAACTGTGAAAGATAATGGACGGCCTCCTTGTTCGAGAGCCCGTGTAGGAAGCTTAGGTCGAGCATGCCATGCTCGGCCTTGAGCTGCCGGAGCAGGTCTTTGATGACCGCGGCCTTCTGATTGGCCAGGCCGCCCGCGCGAATCGTATCCGCAATCGTCTTCGTGCGCGCGCGCAGCAGTGCGTCCCAGCTCGGAAAACGTTTCCTGAGCGCGGCGAAGGTGCGATCCGAGTTGGTGTCGCTCGTCGCCTGCGAGAGGATGATGTTGACGAGCATGCTGAGGGGATCGGAGGAGCGCTTGTTCTCTGGCACGCCGTAGGTGCGCTCCAGATTCTGGATGATATAGCGAACGGGCTTGTCGCCCGAGTCCGGTTCTTCGGTGACCGCTTCACGCGGCGAGGACGCGCTCATAAAAGTTGATGTATTGCGGAATGACCAGGTCAGTGCTGTAGCGCGAGACGGCGGATTCGCGCGCGCGCCTCCCCATCTCTCTGCGCCTCTCTTCGTCGCTGCTGAGAAGCGCGGCGTCCATGCTCATCTTCTCGACATCGCCCACTTCGCTTAAGAATCCTGTCTCGCCGTCGGTCACGACTTCCGGCAAACCGCCCACGCGTGAGGCGATGACGGGCACTTCGCACGCCATCGCTTCGAGCGCGGCGAGCCCGAAAGATTCCTGCTCGGAAGGGAGCAGCAGAACATCCGACGCCGACAAGTAGTCGCTTATCTTCGGCTGCTTCCCGACGAACGAACAGTGCTCGTCAATCCCCAGACACCGCGCACGATGCTCTGCCAGCGAGCGCTCGCTCCCGTCGCCGACCATGACCAGGCGCGCGCGCGTCTTTTTCAGCACGCGGGCCAGAATTTCGACGCAGTCCACCGGCCGCTTGACCGGGCGGAAGTTAGAAACGTGGACCAGGAGCGGCTCACTGTTTGGGGACAACTCAGCGCGCAGCTTCTCGACAGGGTGCCGCTGGTAGTCCGAGGCGCAGATGAAATTAGGGATGACCGCGATGTTGTCGAAATCGAAAATCTCCGCGGTCGCGCGTTTCAGGTAGTGCGAGATGGCCGTCACGCCGTCGGACTGCTTGATGCCGTAGCGCGTGATCGGCAAATAGGAGCGGTCCGCGCCGACGAGCGTGATGTCCGTGCCGTGCAGGGTCGTGATGACCGGCAGGCGCTTGTGCGGAAGCAGGGATTCGCGCGCGAGAATCGCGCTGATCGAATGTGGAATGGCGTAGTGTACGTGCAGGAGGTCCAGGTTCTCCGTCTCCGCCACTTTCGCCATCTTCGTCGCCAGCGCGAGCGTGTAGGGCTGGTGCTCGAAGAGCGGGTAGGACATCATCTCGACTTCGTGAAAGCGCACGCGCTCGCTCAATTTCGTCAGGCGCGTGGGCAGGGCCGAAGCGATGAAGTGAACCGTGTGGCCGCGCTCGGCCAACTCCTTGCCCAATTCGGAGCCGACGATTCCGCTGCCGCCGTAAGTCGGATAGACGGTGATGCCTATGTTCATAAAGACAGTGGCCAGTGGTCGGTGGTCAGTGGTCAGTTAAGAACGTTTGCTTTAACTGACTACTGACCACCGACCACTGACCACTGATTATGCCAAATAGCAAGAAAGCAGGCGACCCTCGCAATCGCCTGCTTCTTGCCTCAACTTGTCTCACCTGTTTAAAGGGGGGTCAAGCGAGGTCTGGAAGTATAGTCCCAGACCCTGCATTTGGCAACATTTATTTTGAAGAAAGCGGGATATTTTCGCCGGAACAAAGGCCAATTCGTTCACCTGCCAGAGGGCGGATCGAAAATTTAACATGACGGGCGAATTTGCTGGGGTTTTCGCGCTTTCGAGGGCCGAACGACGCGCCCTCGAAAAGGACTGGCCGCGCGTGCGCCCCAGCTCGAAACCAAGTATAATTCTAGCTGTCAATAAACTTTACGATGCGACGCGAGCCGCCGTTGATTGTCAGCGACGGGCGAACGAATGGAGATCAGGGAATGCCGAAAATCAGCGATATACAGGAGACGCCGAACCCGAACGCCGTCAAATTCATTTTGCGCGAGCCCGTCACAAACGGCGTGGCGCGCCAATTCGATTCCGCCGACAAGGCCCAGGACGACCCGCTGGCCAAAGCCCTCTTTGAGACCGGCCGCGTGGTCTCAGTCTTCTACATGGACCGGATGGTGACGGTCGAGAAGGACGACGAAGGCGATTGGGACGAATTGTTGCCGCAACTGGCTGTGCCAATTCGGGCCGCCGAGGCGGCGACGAACGGTGCTACGGCTGCTGCCGGCGCGGCTGCGGAAGGCGCGTCTTCGCTCGGCGGGCCGATTGCCGCCGTCATGAGCGACGACCCGCGGCTGGTGCGCGTCAACGAGATTCTGGACGAGAAGGTGCGCCCCGCTCTGATGGGCGACGGCGGCTACCTGGAAGTCTTGGGCATCAGGGATAACACGCTGAGCATACGTTACCAGGGCGCTTGCGGCAGTTGCCCCAGTTCTTTGACCGGCACGCTGATGGCCATCGAAGGAATGCTCAAGCAGGAAGTTGACCCGGACCTGGAAGTCGTCGCCGTCTAACTCCCTTCCCCTGGGCGGGCGTCTGCGCGAAGGAATTATCAAACTCGCGCGTCCCGCCCTCTCGCTTCTCATTCCAACAGACATTTCTCTGGAACTTCCACGGCGCGCGCGCGTTTGAACCTGGCAAGACTTCTAATGCTCGGCGGCAGAGGACTGCCCTATCGCCGGACACCATCTCTTTTTAAGAGAGAACTCTGACCATGTTTGCCGGACACAAAGTACGAGCCTGGAGCGTGCGGCCACTCTCTCTCATTATCATCGTCTTACTCTTGAGCGCGAGCGCGCCGGCACAGGAGCGGCCTCAACTTAAAAGTGAGGACCGCGTCCGCCTGGCGGAAGCTTTCCGCATGGGCGATAAGCTCGGGGACCGTGTGTGGAAGGGCTGGCGCAGAGCCCCGTTCGCGGTGCTGCTGGTGACGCCCGAGACTGAGTTCCTGGTGCGCCACCCCGAACCGTCGAAGGACTTCCAATCCCTCGGCTACGACAAGGCGCTTGAATCCGAAGTCTACTTTCGCAAGCGCGTCATGCAGCCGAACCTTCTGGCCACCTTCCCGGCGGTCGGGGGAGTCTCGACCATCGTCATCGGCCAGCCCGAGAATACGGATGCCAAAACCTCCACGCGCTGGGTCGTCACGCTCTTTCACGAACACTTCCATCAACTGCAAGACTCTCAGCCAGGATTTTACACGGAGGTCAACGCGCTCGGGCTCACGCGCGGGGACCAGACGGGGATGTGGATGCTGAATTTTCCCTTCCCTTATGAGAGAATCGAAGTGAAAGAGCAGTTCTCAACGCTGAGCCGTGCGCTCGCGGACGCGCTCCAATCTTCCAGGAAAGATTTCCCGGACAAGCTCTCGACTTATCTTGCCGCGCGCAAGCGTTTCCGCGAGCTGCTCGCACCGGACGATTACAAGTACTTCTCTTTCCAACTGTGGAAGGAGGGCGTGGCGAGGTACACTGAGTACCGCGTTGCGAAAGAGGCCGCGGCGCACTACTCGCCGGGCAAAGATTTTTCGTCGCTCAAGGATTACAAGCCGTTCGCAGACGACGCCACTCTGGCGCTCGACAGAATCGTCAACGAGCTGCAAAGGCTGTCTCTGGATAAGTGGCAGCGCACGGCCTTCTATCCCTTGGGTGCCGGTGAGGCGCTGCTGCTCGACCGCATGAACGTTAAATGGCAGGAGCGGTATTTCGCGCAGAAATTTTCTCTCGACGGCTTCTTCCTGCGCTAAACTGCGACTAATCTTTCGCCGACGCTCTCTCTGAAGAAATGTAAGGAGACTCACATGACCCCTCGTGTTCGCCTGTTTGCTCTCTGGCTCGGCCTGCTGGCCTTTTCCTGCACAGCTTTCGCGCAGACGCCCGCCCCCAAAGCGACTCCGCAGAAAACTACGAAAGTGGAGAAGGGCGCGCGACCCGCACGCGTTGACCCGCTCGCCGAACAGCGCCGCAACACGGCCGTCACCTTGCTTTCAACTCTGGCCGAAGAGGCCAAGAGTTATCGCGACCAGACCTTGCGTGCGCGCGTGCTGGCACGGTCCGCGGACGCCCTCTGGCCCGGCGACACGGAGAGAGCCCGCGCGCTCTTTCGCCGCGCGTGGGAAGCGGCCGTTGCCGCCGACGAAGAGTCCGCGCGCCGCATGGAGGAAGACGTTCGCAAACAGCAGCAGACTTCCGGGGCGGTGGCCGTCACTTCCCCGCCGAACGTGCGCAACGACGTGCTGCGTCTGGCCGCCCGACGCGACCGCGCGCTCGGCGAAGAGTTCCTGAAAAAGCTGGAGGAGGCCAAAGAGCGTGAGGCCGCTAACAACTCTACGAACCGCGACCCCTGGATGGCGTCCGCCTCGCAGGTGCAGCGCTTAAGGTTGGCCTCGCAATTACTGCAAGACGGGGACACGGAGCGAGCCCTGCAATATGCCGACCCGGCGCTCGGCTCAGTCAGCGTGGAGTCGATAAGTTTTCTGTCCGCCCTGCGCGAGAAGAACCCGGCGGCGGCTGACCAGCGTTACGCCGCCCTGCTCCAGCGCGCAGAGGTCGATCCTGCCTCCGACGCCAACACTGTGTCGGGACTCTCGTCCTACGCCTTCACCCCGTTCTACTACGTTGTCTTCGAGCCGCGCGGCGGCGCATCGCAAATGGCAAGGCGTGCCCTGGCTCCCCCGCCGGACCTTCCCGCGGATTTGCGCAAGGCATTTTTCAACACGGCGACGCAGATACTTTTGCGGCCGCTGCCCCCGCCCGAACAGGACACGACGAGCTCTGGGCGTGTGGGCAAATACTTCATCATCAAACGCCTGCTCCCGCTTTTCGAGCAGCACGCGCCCGACCGCGTAGAGGAGCTGCGCGTGCAGATGACTGCGCTGATGGCGGACGTTGCGGAGCGGGACCGCACGGGCGAGAACCGCGCCGTTACCAGAGGGATCGTTCCCGAAGACAACTCCAGAGACCCCATGCAGGCCATGGAGGAGAGGCTCAGTCGCGCCACGGATTCCGCCGAGCGCGACGCCATCTACGCGGACATGGCCTCCTCGCTCGCTGGCTCCGGCGATCCGCGCGGGCGCGAGCTGGTCAGCAAGATAGACGACACGGAACTACGTCAGCAGACGCGCGCCTATGCGGACTTCGAGTATTTGGACGACGCCATCCAGAAGAAGGACGCGCAGGAGGCCGCGCGCATCGCACGCACTGGCGAGCTGACCCACTTGCAGCGCGTCTGGGGATTGACGCAGGCCGCACGCCTGCTCGTCAAGACGGACCGCGAGAGCGCCGTCAGCCTGCTGGATGAGGCGCTCACTGCTGCCCGTCGCATCGGCGGCAACGACCCGGAACGACCGCGCGCCTTGACGGCTGTCGCCTCCGGCTTCATCGAAGCCGACCGCTCACGCATCTGGGAATTGATAGCAGAGCTAGTCAAAGCCGGGAACTCAGCCGAAGGTTTCACGGGCGACGACGCGCGCGTGACGAGCGTGCTTCGCTTCAAAAACGGGGTCGTCATGCGGAGCGCGAACGCGACGGACTTTGACCTGCTCGTGGTCTTTCGCACGTTAGCCAAAAATGACCTCTACCCGGCCATAGAGGCCGCCAAGAACTTTACGAGCGAGGTCCCGCGCGCCAATGCCATCCTGGCTATCTCCCGCGCCGTGCTGGATGAGAAGCAGCGATAAGCCTTGCGCCAACCGGACGCCACCTGAACGGAGACGACATGAGACCATCTCACATCTACTCGCTTGCCATAGCGCTCTGCTTGCTGGCGACGGTTGCCACGGGCAGTGCCCAGACGCCTGCCGCCGGTCAGACGCCCGCTGTCAAACCGTCTCCGCAGAAACCTGCGAAGGCCGCGAAGGGCGCGCGCGCGGCGAGCGAGCGCCCAGACCCTGCCGCTGCGGAGCGGCGCGCGACCGCCATCACGCTCGCCATCTCTTTGGCCGAAGAGGCGCGCTCTTTCCGCGACGAACAGTTGCGCGCGCGCGTCCAGATGCGCGCCGCAGACGCCCTCTGGGCGACGGACGCGGACCAGGCTCGCGCTCTTTTTCGCAGGGCCTGGGAGGCGGCCGACTCCGCTGACCGCGAAGCCATGAGACTCTTCGAGGAGAAGCGGCGCGCGGAATCCGGGGGCGGCGGGTGGGCCGGGGCCGGGCCGCCGAATTTGCGCGGAGAGGTCTTGCGGCTCGTTGCGCGGCGCGACCGCGCGCTCGGGGAAGAGTTTCTGACAAAACTCTCGGAAGCGACGGAGCAGAAGGACCAAAGTCTGACGATCACGCAGGAGAACGCGCCCGCGCCGCCGACCGTTGATCCGGAGAACCCGCCGCCAGCCGTCGCGCAGCGCCTGAGGATCGCTAGAGAACTCCTGGAGGAAGGCAATGTCGAGCAGGCGCTCGCGTTCGCGGACAAGGCGCTGGACATAGTCACGACGCGCGCCATGAACTTTCTCTCCGCGCTTCGCGAGAAAGACCAGGCGGCCGCCGACAAGCGTTTCGCAGCGATGCTTCAACGCGCCGCCGCCGACCCTTCGTCGGACGCGACGACCGTCTCCGTCCTCTCTTCCTACGCCTTCACGCCTTTTATGACGCTAGTGGTCAGAGGCAACGGCAGCAACCACACGAGCCAGGAGCGGGACAAGATTGTGGCCCCGAACATGACGGCAGAGCTTCGTTCGGCGTTCTTCCGCGCGGCGGCGCAGATTCTCCTGCGCCCGATTCCGACGGCCGACCAGGACCGCACGCTGGCCGGGCGCAGCGGGCTCTTCTTCACCATCGCGCGCCTGCTCCCGCTCTTTGACCAGTATGCCCCGGACTTCTCGCCGGAGCTGCGCACGCAGATGGGTGCGGTCGCCCCCGACGCGCCCGAAAGGTTCCGCACCGGCACGGACAAGATGCTGACACGCGGCCTCGTGCCAGAGGAGTCGGAGAGAGACGAGGGGCAGGAGGCGCTGGAGAACGCAGACCGCGCCGCCAACCCAGCGGACCGTGATTTGTCATACGTCAGGGCGGCGATGGTCGCGGCCAGGAAAGGCGACATGGCTGCGCGCGATTTGACGGACAAGATTCAGGACAGCGACCTGCGCAAGCGTGCGCGCGCCTTCGTTGACTTTCACCTCGTCAACGAGATGATCGAGCGTAAGAATTCGCAGGAGGCGCTCAAGTTCGCGCGCACGGGCGAATTGACGAACGTTCACAGGGTCTGGGCGCTGACGGAGATCGCGCGTTTGATGAAGCAGACCAACGTCCAGAACGCCCTCGAAGTCCTGACGGAAGCGGCGACCGAGGCGCGGCGCATAGGCGGAACTGATCCAGACCGTGCCCGCGCCCTCTTCGGCGTCGCCACGCGCATGTACGAGCTGGACCGCACGCGCGGCCTGGAGTTGGTGGCCGAAGCAGTCCGCGCGGCCAACTCGTCCACGGGCTTTACGGGTGAGGATGCGCAGATAGTCCATCGCTTTCAGACTCCGCGCGGAACTTCGACGACCAATTTTGACGCGGACAGCTTCGACCTCAACGGCATCTTCGGCCAGCTAGCCCGTGACGACCCCTTCCACGCCGTCGAGCTGGCCAAGAGTTTCACGGCCGAAGCCCCGCGCGCCACCGCGACCCTGGCCATCGTCCGCGCCCTGCTCGAACAAAAGCGCAGGGAATCAAGGAGCGAGAGCCAGATCGTGACGAACGATTAAGGGAGCCAGTTCTCGACCCCTTCGGGGTCTAAATCTTCATTCCTCATGCTCATTATCCTCATTCTCCATC